>JAEDKS010000112.1 GCA_016295665.1 Clostridia bacterium | reverse complement strand
CCTGGATGTCCTTCAGCACCGCCTTCATGTTGGCCTTGGTCTGCTCATAGGGCAGGACGCGGGGGCCGGAGACGTACTCGCCGAACTCGGCGGTGTCGGAGATGGAGTAGTTCATGGCAGCCACGCCGCCCTTGTTGATGAGGTCGATGATGAGCTTCATCTCATGGATGCACTCGAAGTAGGCGTTCTCGGGCTCGTAACCGGCCTCCACCAGGGTCTCAAAGCCGCAGCGCATCAGATCCACAACACCGCCGCAGAGAACTGCCTGCTCGCCGAACAGGTCGGTCTCGGTCTCGTCGTGCATGGTGGTCTCCATGATGCCCGCACGGGCGCCGCCGATGCCGGCGATGTAGGCCAGCGCGATGTCATAGCAGTGACCGGTGGCATCCTGCTCCACCGCCACCAGGCAGGGCACGCCCTTGCCCGCCACATACTGGGAACGGACGGTGTGGCCCGGGCCCTTGGGAGCAGCCATGAACACGTCCACGCCCGCGGGCGGCACGATCTGCTTGTAGCGGATGTTGAAGCCGTGGGCGAAGGCGATGGCCTTGCCCTCGGTCAGGTAGGGCGCGATGTCCTGACGGTACATGGCGGCCTGCTTCTCGTCGTTGATCAGGATCATGATGATGTCCGCCTGCTGGGTAGCCTCCGGCACGGTCATGACCTGGAAGCCGTCCTTCTCCGCCACGGGCCAGCTCTTGCCGCCCTTGCGCAGGCCGACGATCACGTCGCAGCCGGAATCCCGCAGGTTCTGGGCATGGGCATGGCCCTGGGAGCCGTAGCCGATGATGGCAATCTTCTTGCCGTCCAGCTTGGAGAGGTCACAGTCCTGCTCATAGTACATTTTTGCCATAGTCAAACTCACCTTTCTCTTTCGTCATTTCGTCAATGGTGTATTGTCCACGCTCCAGCGCGACCATGCCGGTGCGCACCAGCTCGAGGATTCCGAACTCCGTGAGGAGATTCTGGATGGCTTCAGCCTTGCTCTCATCGCCGATGACCGCCAGGGTGATGGAGGCCTTCGACACGTCGATGATGGAGGCACGGAAGATGTTGGCAATCTGGATGATCTCGTTGCGCTTCTCGCTCTCAGCAGCCAGCACCTTGATGAGCACCAGCTCGCGGCGGATGGCGTGCTCCGGGGTCAGCACCTTGACGGAGTGCACGCAGATCAGCTTGCGGAGCTGACCGGAGAGGAGACGGATCTGGGCATCGTCCGCCAGCACCTCGATGGTGATGCGGCTGACCGCCAGATCGTCGGTGGCGCCCACCGCCAGGGATTCGATGTTGTAGCCCTTGCCGGAGAACAGGCGCGCCACCCGGGAGAGGACGCCCGCCTCGTTGTCCACCAGGACGGCAAGGGTATGTCGCTTCTTTTCGCTCATGTCGCCGCCCTCCTTACGCGATGATGAAGTCGGTGATGTGACTTCCGCCGCCCACCATGGGACGAACCTTCTCGTCGATGTCGATCACGCAGTCGATGACGTAGCCGTGACCGCAGGCCAGCGCCTCCTTCAGCGCGGCCTCGAACTCCTCCACGGAGGCCACCCGCCTGCCGGACAGCCCGTAGGCCTCCGCCAGCTTCACGAAGTCGGGGGCGCGGTCCAGGGTGGTCTGGGAGTAGTGCTTGTTGTAGATCAGCGTCTGCCACTGACGCACCATGCCCAGCGTGCCGTTGTTGAACACGATGTTGATGATGGGCAGGTTGTAGTACTGCTCGGTGGCCAGCTCGTTGCAGTTCATGCGGAAGCCGCCGTCGCCGGTGACGTGGATGACGCACTTGTCGGGATGGCTGACCTGCGCGCCGATGGCGGCGCCCAGGCCGAAGCCCATGGTGCCCAGACCGCCGGAGGTGAGCAGCTGACCCGGGTAGTCAAAGTGGAAGTGCTGGATGGCCCACATCTGGTGCTGGCCCACGTCGGTGGCGACGATGGTGTCCTGGGGGCAGACACGGGCGATGGTGGAGAGCACCTGGCTGGGGGTCATGTGGCCCTGCGCCTCGTCGTACATGGTCTCGGTCTTGAAGGAGAACACGTAGTCCTTCCACTCGTCATGGTGCATCTCGGGCACCTGCTCCAGCAGCAGCTCCAGCACGCGCTTCGCGTCGCCGATGATGTGGTGGTCGGTCTGCACGTTCTTGTTGATCTCGGAGCGGTCGATGTCAATCTGGACGATCTTCGCGTTCTGGGCGAAGGTGGTGGGCTTGAGGGCCACGCGGTCGGAGAAGCGGCAGCCCACGGCGATGAGCAGGTCGCAGGCGTCCACCGCCATGTTGGAGGCCTGAGAGCCGTGCATGCCGATCATGCCGGTGGTCAGGGGGTTGCGGCCCCGGAAGCCGCCACCGCCCATGACGGTGATGGCCACGGGGGTGTCGGTGCGGGTGGCGAACGCCTCGAACTCGCGGTGGGCGCGGCTGCGCACCACGCCGCCGCCGCAGATGAGCAGGGGCTTCTTCGCGGCCTTCAGCATCTCCACCAGCTTCATCACGTCCTGATGGTCGGGCTCGGGCGCCTTGAAGTCATAGCGCTTCATGAGCTCGCCCAGCTTGCCGCTCTTGGCGTGCTCGGAGACGGGCAGGGACTCGTACTCGCACGTGTCGCTGGTCACGTTCTTGGTGATGTCCAGCACCACGGGGCCGGGACGACCGCTGCGGGCGATGGCGAAGGCCTCCCGGACAGTGTCCGCCAGGGTGTGCACATCGCTGATCAGGAAGTTGCACTTGGTGATGGGCATGGTGATGCCCGTGAAGTCCACCTCCTGGAAGGTGTCCTTGCCGATGAGGCCGATGCCCACGTTGCAGGTGATGAACACCACGGGAGAGGAATCCAGGTAGGCGGTGGCGATGCCGGTGACCAGGTTGGTGGCACCGGGGCCGGAGGTGGCAAAGCACACGCCGACCCTGCCGGTGGAGCGGGCATAGCCGTCCGCGGCATGGCTCGCGCCCTGCTCGTGGGCGGTGAGGATGTGGCGGATCCTGCCCTCGTAGTTGTACAGCTCGTCATACACATTCAGTATGGTGCCGCCGGGGTAGCCGAAAACGGTGTCTACACCCTGCTCCAGCAGGCATTCCAGCAGGATCCGGGCGCCAGTCATCTGCATGATGGGCAAACCTCCTTTATACGTCGTTCGTGGGTGGGGTGAAAATCAGGTCGGGCCGCGCCCTGTCCGGCGGCGGGCCATGCGTTCAGCCGGGCGGGATGCCGGGCTATGAAAAAAGTCTGCCGATCTGAAAGCCAGACCGCAGACGCTGCACGCATAGACTGCCGGGCGGCACCGTTGCCGCGCACCGGGCATGGATTACGCATGGGACAGCAGGGCATGACTTTCAGCGCGATTCTGAATAAGTCGAATCAGAATCACGCTTAGTAGCGCCAGCAGTTCCATCCAAACCAGTCCGTACATGGTAGCAAACCTCTCATCCAGAATCCTGATTTCATTCCGGGAACACAACCATTATAGCACCGCGAAATCCGCCTGTCAACGCGAAGGGTGTCGAAATACAACTTTCGTACAATGTGCGCCGGGGTGGTTGACAGGGTGGCGAAGGTGCGGTATAATATGGTTGTATGCAAGACAAGCATACGTTAAACCTGCTTTATAGCGGTTTTTCGTTCCAAAATGTATTTTCACTCTGCGCACCGCAAAGGAGAGAGCTTCATGCAGATTCGCATCTATGATACCCCCGCCCAGGCGGGCGAGGCCGCCGCGCTGATCCTCGCCGCCCAGCTCATCCGCCGCCCGGACAGCGTGCTCGGCATGGCGACGGGCTCCACGCCCATCCCCGCCTATCAGGCGCTGTGCCGGCTCTATGAGGCCGGACTGGTGGACTTCTCCCGGGCCACCAGCTTCAACCTCGATGAATACATCGGCATCCCGGAGGCCCATCCCTGCAGCTACCACCGCTTCATGCAGGAGCAGCTGTTCAGCCATGTGAACCTGCGCCCGGAGGCCGCCCATGTGCCCGACGGCAACGCCGCCGACCTGGACGCCGCGGCCCGGGCCTATGACGAGGCCATCCGCGCTGCGGGCGGCATCGACGTGCAGATTCTCGGCATCGGGCGCAACGGTCACATCGGGTTCAACGAGCCGGGCGATGAGTTCGTCTACGGCTGCCATGTGGTGCAGCTCACCCCCTCCACCATCGAGGCCAACAAGCGCTTCTTCGACTCGGAGGCGGAGGTGCCCCGGCAGGCCATCAGCCTGGGCATCGGCAGCATCATGAACGCCCGGCAGATTCTGCTCATCGCCACCGGCGAGGACAAGGCGCAGGCCGTGCGGGACGCGGTCTGCGGCGAGGTGACGCCGCAGCTGCAGGCCAGCATCCTGCGCACCCACCGGGACGTGCTGTTCCTGCTGGACAGGGGCGCGGCAAGCCTGCTGGACAGGAAGGGAGCGTGACGCGGGATGAACGTGCTTGTGCTCTGCGGCGACTACTGGCACCCGGCGGAGGTGGTCCAGCGCGGTCTGGCAGACTTCCCGGCAAGGGACATCCGCTTCGACTTCGTGGAGGACGCCAAGGACATCCTGACCCCCGCGCTGCTGGACGACTATGACGTCATCATGAACTGCAAGATGGACTGCATCAGCGCCGCCAACCAGCACGAGTGGTTCCAGCCCGGCGTGACCGAGGTCATGCCCGCTGACCTGCGGGCCTGGGTGGAGCGCGGCGGCGGCTTCCTCGCCGTGCACGGGGGCACCTCCTTCTACCGGGAGGACACCTCGGGCTACATCGACCTGGTGGGCAACCACTTCGTCAGCCATCCGCCCCGCTGCGACATCCGCTTCCACATCGCCGCCGACCACCCCATCACCCGGGGCATCCCCGACTTCACCTACCGGGACGAGCAGTATCAGCTCGCCACACTCGCCCCTGACCTGGAGGTGCTCGCCACGACCCGCTCAGAGGCCGGCGGCGAACAGCTGGGCTGCTTCGTTCGCCACCCGGGCGCGGGGCGGCTGTGCGTCCTGACCCCGGGGCACATTCTGGAAACCTGGCGGCGCCCCGAGTTCCGTCAGCTGCTGGAGCAGGCGCTGCGCTGGTGCGCCGGCGATTGAGGCGCGATCGCCATGCCTGCTTCCGAATCCCAACCGGCGCTCTGCGGGGCTGCGGCGTGACTTCGCTGCGGCCCCGCTTGCTGTTCCCGGCCCTTCAAAGCAACCGAACCCTCGTCGCGCTTCCGGGAAGCGGCGCGAAAAAGAGCGGTTGTCAGCCCGGGGCGGAATGTGCTATACTGTAGGCAGCGCTGAGCAAGGAGGCGGTATCATGGACAGACATCAGGTGGCGCTCGTGCCCGTGGCGGACTACGAGCAGGGCCGCGTGGACGAGGCGGTGCGGGCCGGACTGGCGCTGCTGGGCGGTTTGGGCGCGTTCGTGCGCCCGGAGGAGCGCATTCTCCTCAAGCCCAACCTGCTGGGCAAGGCGGCGGCGGAGAAGGCCGTGACCACCCATCCGGCGGTCTTTACGGCGGTGGTGCGCGCCCTGCGGGAGGCGGGCTGCGACCAGGTCAGCTACGGCGACAGCCCCGCCACCGTGTCCCCGGCGAGCGCGTCCGGCGCCTGCGGCATCGCCGAGGCGGCGGAGCAGCTGGGCGTGCCCTTGGCGGACTTCACCACCGGCAGCACGGTCTCCTTCCCCGAGGGCAAGGTCAGCCACAGCTTTCACCTGTGCCGCGCCGTACAGGAGGCGGACGCCCTCATCAGCATCAGCAAGATGAAAACCCACGCGCTGGAGCGCATCACCGGCGCGGTGAAGAACCAGTACGGCTGCGTGCTGGGGCTGAACAAGGGCGCGGGCCATGTCAGCTACCCCAACAGCGACGTGTTCGCGGATATGCTCATCGACCTGAACCGGTGCGTGAAGCCCCGGCTGTACATCATGGACGGCATCGTCGCCATGGAGGGCAACGGCCCGTCCAGCGGGGTGCCGCGCCCCATGCGGGTGCTGCTGTTCTCCGCCGATCCCGTGGCGCTGGACGCGGTGTTCGCGGCGCTGGTGCACCTCTCCCCCGCCACCATCCCCACCTGCGTCTGCGGCGAGAAGCAGGGGCTGGGCATCATGGATCTTGGGCGCATCGGCGTGGTCACCCCCGAGGGGACGCTGACCGTCAGCGAGGCCGTGGAGCGCTACGGCTGCCCGGACTTCGACGTGTTCCGGGGCACCCTGGGCAAGAACGCCCTGGGGCGGCTTGCCATGCTGCTGCCCTTCCTGCAGGCGCGGCCTCAGGTGCTGCCGGAGCGCTGCGTGGGCTGCGGCGTCTGCGAGCGGGTCTGCCCCGTGCCCGGCAAGGCCGTCCACAGCGGCGGCGGGCACAAGGCCGTCTACGATTACCGCAAGTGCATCCACTGCTTCTGCTGTCAGGAGCTGTGCCCCGAGAAGGCCATCGTGGTGCACCGCTCGCCGGTGATGCGCCTGCTGGAGCGGCGCGCTACCGCCCCGGCGCAAAGCAGCTCTCGTCCACGCTGACCAGAATCACATCGTCCCCGATCTTGCTGATCTGCTCCCACGGGATGACCAGCGCGCACCGCTCGCCCCGCAGCAGCCCCGTCAGGCTGAACCCGCCGGGCACCATCAGCGCGGTCACCTGCCCGCCCGCCTCGCAGAACTCCAGGTCGGTCACCCGACCGAGCAGATGACCGTTCTGCAGGTTGATGACGTCCTTCTGCCGCAGCTCCCCAAGGGTCATGTGCGCCACCGTCCTTTCCTTCTCATCGGCTATTCTATGCGGGAGGGGCGGTCGTGTGACCCGGTGGGCACGTCCCGCAGCGGGTAAGCAGGGGCTGGCGCGAAATCATGTGCCGTATCGTTGATTGTCCCGGGCAAGTCTGCTATAATGTACCGTGGCGGCATGCCACGGGCATCGGCCCACGAAGCATCGAAGGAGGTTCCACCATGAGCGGAGCGGAGCGCCCCATCGGCGTGTTTGACAGCGGGGTTGGCGGCATCAGCGTGCTGGGAACGCTGCGGCACCTGCTGCCGTCGGAGGACTTCCTGTACTACGGCGACACGGCCCACGCCCCCTACGGCACCAAACCCCGGGAGGAGGTGCTGCGCTGCGCCGACGCGGTGATGGCGCACCTGCTGGAGCAGAATGTGAAGGCGGTGGTCATCGCGTGCAACACCGCCACGTCGGTGGCGGCGGCGGAGCTTCGGGCGCGGCTGACGCTGCCCATCATCGGCATGGAGCCGGCGCTGAAGCCCGCGCATGAGCTGCGCCACGGCGGGCAGATTCTCGTGCTGGCAACGCCCATGACGCTGACGCTTCCCAAGTTCCGCGCCCTGATGGCCCGCTACGGCGAGGGCGCGGTGCCGGTGCCCTGCGCGGGGCTGATGGAGCTGGTGGAGCGGGAGGACTGGCAGGGCGCAGCGGCCTATCTGGCGGCGCGCCTGGCGGATTTCGACCTGACGCGGGTGGACGCGGTGGTGCTGGGCTGCACGCACTATGTGTTCCTGCGCCCGGTGCTGCGGGAGCTGCTGCCGGACACGGTGTCGGTGCTGGATGGCAACCTGGGCACAGCGCGGCAGCTCAGGCGGGTGCTGGCGGAGCGGGGGCTGCTGCGGACGGCGGGCACGGGCCGGACCGTGCTGGAGACGAGCGGCGACGCAGCGGAGGCCCTGCCCGTGATGACCCGGCTGCTGGCGGCTGCCGAGCGCATGTGTGAGGAGGAAACGGTCATAAAGTAGCCAAAAAGTGCAGGGATAAATTGTGCATTCCCGCCAAAGATATGCCTTGTGATGAAACAAGGCTTTTCTTTTTCGGGAGAATATGGTACAATTCATCTAAAGTGGGCAGCGTGTATCCATGACGCGCCCGTAGGAATGATCGGGAAAGCAACAAAACACAAGGAGGAACGTACTCATGGCTGATTATTTGACCAGTAATATCCGGAACATCGCCCTCATGGGACATGGCGGCGAGGGCAAGACCACGCTGAC
>JAEDKS010000111.1 GCA_016295665.1 Clostridia bacterium | reverse complement strand
CGCCGGATGAGCCCCACGGGGATGGGAACAGGGAAAAAGCACCTGAAAAACATCCGCTTTGTTACAAAAAAGTTGCGAAATATCGGATGATGGCCCGGAAAACCCTTGCATTGTTTGAAAAAAGCGGTTATAATGGAAAATGGTTAAATAGAAGAAGGAATGGTATTCCGCGCGGGGGTTCACCCGGAGGATGTCATCGGATTATTGCGCCGGAGGGCCTGAGGGCCTGAGGGCAACAGGGGGAATGAGAGACCTATGAAGACCACGGTTGCGGCCATCGACTTCGGTACGAGCAAGATCGTTACCCTGGTCGCGGAGCACAGCGGCATTCAGCGCTGTGACATCGTGGGTGCGGGCATCGCATCGTATGACGGGTATCTGCCGGACGGGTGGAACAATCCCGGCGAGCTCAACGAGAAGATCCTGGCCTCCATCGGCGACGCGGAGAAGCAGTGCCGGCGGAAGGTGCGGGAGATCAACGTGGGCGTGCCCGGCGCCTTCACCAAGGTGTATGTGGAGGAGGGCACCGTCGCCCTCAAGGGCACCGACCCCAACGTGACCGGGGCCGACATCAAAGCGGTGATCGAGGCGGCGGAGAAGAAGCTGAACCTCGGTCAGCTGCCCGGGGTCATCATCCACTCCAGCCCGGCGTGGTTCGTCGTGGACTCCGGCAAGAAAACCCTGGAGCCCGTGGGCCTCAAGGGGCGGGAGCTGTCCGCGCTGGTGTCCTTCGTGGTGGCGGACAAGTTCTTCGTGGATGAGGTGAACAGCCGCCTGACCAGCTTGGGCCTGACGGTGAACGGCTTCTACTCCACCGTGGCGGGCGAGGCCATGCTCTTCCTGCCCGAGGAGGATCGGGATCGCACCAGCGTGCTCATCGACATGGGCTACCTGACCACGGACGTCATGGCCGTGGAGGGGGACGCGCTCATGTTCCTCAAGACCATCGACATGGGCGGCGGCAACATCTCCGCCGACCTGGCCATGGGGCTGGACATCTCCCTCAAGGAGGCCGAGGAAAAGATCAAGCGCGGCTACAGCTTCGGCGTGGAAACCTCCGGCGAGACCTACGATCTCCCCGGCGTGGAGGGGCAGAAGCCCCGCTCCTTCTCCCGGCAGGAGGTGTCCGACATCATCCTGCCCCGGGTGGACGAGATCGCCGAGGAAATCCAGCAGACCCTCGAGGAGAGCGGCATCCGCCTGGGACAGTGGAGCAAGATCTACCTGACCGGCGGCGGCATCGCCTTCAACAAGGGCGCCAAGGAGTACCTGGGCAGCAAGCTGGGCGGGCGCACCGTGCGGGACATTCCCAAGCACACCGCCACCCTGAGCAGCCACGCCTACTCCAGCGCGCTGGGGCTCATGGACCTCATCATCTCCACGCTGGAGCACAGCCACCAGGAGGCGGCCAGCTCCTCCGGCGCCCTGCGGAACTTCTTCCGCGAGCTGCTGGGCGTGTAATGGGTATCACAGAAGCAGGACGTACGTCAGCAGGGGAAGCCTCCCCTCGCTATCAACCGGGCCGCGGTGCCTAAGCCGCGGGCCATGTCCATCAAGTCAGGGGGAAGAATCGTGATCGAGTTTCAGTATGATGACCAGAACAGCTTTGCTTCCATCAAGGTCGTAGGCTGCGGCGGCGGCGGCAACAACGCGGTGGATCGCATGGTGGACGCCGGACTGCGCGGCGTGGACTTCATCTCCGTGAACACCGACCGTCAGGCGCTGGGGGCCTCCAAGGCCACCACCCGCATCCAGATCGGTGAGAAGCTGACCAAGGGCCTGGGCGCCGGCGCGGTGCCCGAGGTGGGCCGCCGGGCCGCCGAGGAGAGCCGCGAGGAGATCGCCCGCGCCCTGGAGGGCGCTGACCTGGTGTTCGTCACCGCCGGTATGGGCGGCGGCACCGGCACCGGCGCTGCGCCCATCGTGGCGGAGGTCGCCAGGGACATCGGCGCCCTGACCATCGCCGTGGTCACCAAGCCCTTCACCTTCGAGGGCAAGCAGCGCATGAAGAACGCCGAGGCCGGCATCGCCGACCTCAAGCAGCGCGTGGACACGCTGGTGGTCATCCCCAATGACCGCCTGCTGCAGGTCGCCAGCAAGGGCACCACCATGCTGGACGCCTTCCGCATCGCCGATGACGTGCTGCGTCAGGGCATTCAGGGCATCAGCGACCTGATCGCCGTGCCCGCGCTCATCAACTTGGACTTCGCGGACGTCAAGACCGTCATGGAGTCCGGCGGCATGGCCCACATGGGCATCGGCGTGGGCAAGGGCGAGAACCGCATGGTCAACGCCGCCAAGGACGCCATCGCCAGCCCCCTGCTGGAGACCAACATCGACGGCGCCCGCGCGGTGCTCATCAACATCACCGGCGGCAGCGACATCTCCATCATGGATGTCAACGAGGCCGCCAACATGGTCATGGAGGCCGCCGATCCCGATGCCAACATCATCTTCGGCGCCGGCATTGACGAGACCATGGGCGATGAGGTGCGCATCACCGTCATCGCCACCGGCTTTGAAAAGACCCCCTTCCCGCCCCGTGAGCCGGCCCGCAAGCCCCGCGAGATCGAGAAGGAGCGCCTGTTCGGCTCCGGCAGCTATGCCACCTCCGGCGTGGGCTTCTCGTCCATGACCTCCGCGCCCTCCCGCACCGCGCAGCCCGCTGCCCCCGCCTTCGAGGACAGCACCGCCTTCCAGAGCGCGGGTGGCGACGGGTTCATGAGCCAGTCCCGGGCCATGCCCTCCCAGAACACCGGCTTCCAGCAGGGCTTCGGCTATCAGCCCCAGCAGTCCGCCTTCTCCGGCATCAATACCAACACCAACCCCGTGGTGGTGCCGCCCCAGGGCAGCGCGCTGGGCAACGCCATGCCCCAGCCCGTGTACGGTCAGAGCCAGCTGTTCCAGCAGCCCGTGCAGGCGCCCTACCAGTCCACCTTCGGCAACACCGGCACCCAGCCCATGCAGCAGCCTGAGCAGCCTGCCGCGCAGAGCCAGGCCCAGCCCGTGGTGAACCCCAACATGGAGAAGGACGTGCACGGCATTCCCGCCTTCATGCGCCGCAAGAAGTAATTGGACGCATCCGTGTTTTTCCCCTGACCTTTTCCCGCCTGCAGGGCATGAAAGTGCTTTGCAGGCGGTCTTTTTCATGGTATAATGGAGGAAGAACGGCGCGCCGCTTCCCGGGAGGGGCGGCACAGCCTGCACAGAAGGAGCAAGCCGATGAAGCATTATGATTTTCTGATCGTGGGCGCGGGCCTGTTCGGGGCGGTGTTTGCCCATGAGATGACGGCACGGGGCCGGAGGTGCCTGGTGATCGACCGGCGCAGCCATATCGCCGGCAACATCTACACCCGGGATGTGCACGGCATTCAGGTGCACCAGTACGGCGCCCATATCTTCCACACCAGCGACCGGCGCGTCTGGGACTATGTGAACCGGTTCGCGGAGTTCAACAACTACATCAACAGCCCTATCGCCGTCTATCACGACGAGACCTACAACCTGCCCTTCAACATGAACACCTTCTCGAAGCTGTGGGGCATCCGCACCCCCGATGAGGCGAAGGCCATCATCGCCAGGCAGGTGGCGCAGCTGGGCATCACCGAGCCGAGGAATCTGGAGGAGCAGGCGCTGAGCCTGGTGGGCACCGATGTGTACACCAAGCTGGTCAAGGGCTACACCGAGAAGCAGTGGGGAAGGGACTGCCGCGACCTGCCGGCGTTCATCATCAAGCGGCTGCCCTGCCGGTTCACCTATGACAACAACTACTTCAACGACCGGTATCAGGGCATTCCCATCGGCGGCTACACCGCCATGGTCGAAAAGCTGCTTGCGGGCACGGAGGTGCTGCTGGAGACGGACTACCGGGATTTCACGAGGGAGCACCCCGGCATCGCGGACAGGACGCTGTACACCGGCTGCATCGACGAGTTCTTCGACTACCGGCTGGGGGCGCTGGCCTACCGCAGCGTCCGCTTCGAGACCGAGGAGCTGGACACGGACAACTTCCAGGGCAACGCGGTGGTCAACTACACCGCCCGGGAGGTGCCCTACACCCGCATCATTGAGCACAAGCACTTTGAGTTCGGCAAGCAGCCCACCACGGTCATCAGCCGGGAGTACAGCGCTGAGTGGAAGCCGGGGATGGAGCCCTACTATCCCGTGAACGACGAAAAGAACGGCGCGCTCTATGCCCGCTACCGTCAGCTGGCGGAGGAGACCCCCGGGGTCATCTTCGGCGGGCGGCTGGGGCAGTACCGCTACTACGACATGGACAAGGTGATCGCCGCAGCGCTGGACTGCGTGGCGGCCCAGCCCTGAGCAACCACAAAAGCGGAAGGATGAGAAGTGACATGGATGAGAAGCTGATGAGCTGCTTCCTCGCCATTCTGCGGGAGGAGCTGATTCCCGCCATGGGCTGTACCGAGCCCATCGCCCTGGCCTATGCCGCGGCGAAGGCCCGGGCCCTGCTGGAGGCGGAACCGGAGCGGCTGGTGGCCTGCTGCTCCGGCAATATGATCAAGAACGTGCGCTGCGTGCAGATTCCCAACTCCGGCGGCCTGATCGGCATCGGTGCCGCCGTGGCGCTGGGGGCGCTGGCGGGGGACGCGGAGAAGGGCATGGAGGTGCTGAGCGGCGTGACGGAGGCGGATCGGGCCCGGGTGTCCGCCTTTCTGGACGAGGGGCGGTGCGAGGTCACGTTCCTGGATTCGGAGATTCCGCTGCATTTCACCATCGACGCGTGCGCCGGGGAGGATCGGGTGACCGTGGAGGTGCGCTATGCCCACACCAACCTGTACCGCGTGGTGAAGAACGGGCAGACGCTCTGTCAGGCCGAGGACGGCGGCTTCTCCGCCGTCCATGCCGACCGCAGCCAGCTGACCATCGACCGCATCCGGCAGTTCGCCGATGAGGTGCCCGTCAGCGCCATCCGGCCCATGCTGGACGCGCAGATCCGCTGCAACATGGACATCGCCTACGAGGGCATGGCGGGGAACTACGGGCTGGGCATCGGGCGGGTCATCCGCGCCTGCTACCCCGAGAGCCCCCTGACCCGGATGAAGGCCTACGCCGCCGCCGCCTCCGAGGCGCGGATGGAGGGCTGCGACATGCCCGTGGTCATCAACTCCGGCAGCGGCAATCAGGGCATCGCCTCCTCCGTGCCGGTCATCGTCTACGCCCGGGAGAACAGCATTCCCCAGGAGCGGCTCTACCGCGCCCTGGCCTTCTCCGCGCTGCTGACCATTCACCAGAAGGAGTACATCGGCAAGCTGTCCGCCTTCTGCGGGGCGGTCAGCGCCTCCTGCGCCTCCGCTGCCGCGGTGACCTATCTGGCGGGGGGCACGGTGAAGCAGATCAAGGACACCGTGGACAACACCCTCGCCAACATCCCCGGCATCATCTGCGACGGCGCCAAGGCCTCCTGCGCCGCCAAGATCGCCTCCAGCCTGGACGCCGCCATGATGGCCCACTTCCTCGCCATGCAGGGCAAATGCTACGGCGCCGATACGGGCATCCTGAAGGAGGAGGCCGAGGACACCATCAGCTGCGTGGGCCACATCGGCAAGGTGGGCATGCGGCAGACCGACAAGGAGATCATCAAGCTCATGCTGCAGTGAGCGGGAGGGAATAACATGAACGACACGATGCTGCGGGAGGCCATGGAGCGCTTTGCCCGCGTGTGCGCTCAGGTGGATGTGCACGGGATGATGGTCTCCGTTGGCGGGGAAACCAGGGCCCGGGTGTACTGGGAGCCCTTCCGGGAGGGGCAGCCCCACCGGATGTACTCCGTGAGCAAGACCATGACCGCGCTGGCCATCGGCCTGCTGGTGGGGGACGGGCTCATCAGCCTGGACGCGCCCATCACCGGGTACTTCCCGGAATACGTGACGCCCCGGACGGATCCGCGCCTGCTGCGGCTGACCCTGCGGGACATGCTGCGGATGGCGACCTGCTACACCAAAACCACCTACCGGGAGGGCGTGGACGAGAACTGGGCCGAAACCTTCTTCACGGCGGTGCCCAGCCATGAGCCCGGCACCTGCTTCCACTACGACACCAGCTGCTCCCAGGTGCTCGCGGCGCTGGTGGCGAAAAAGAGCGGGGAGCAGGTCATCGACTTCCTGAACCGCCGCCTGTTCGGCCCCTTAGGGCTGCGGGATGAGCGGTACTGGCTGCGGGATCCCTCCGGGTGCTGTCAGGGCGGCACGGGGCTGTGCATGAGCCTGCGGGATATGCACCGGGTGGCGCTGATGGTCATGCGGGGCGGCGAGGGGCTGGTGGATGCCGGCTTCATCGCGGAGATGACCCGCTGCCAGATCGACACAGGCATCCGGGGCATGACCGAGGAGGAGCGGCAGGGCTACGGCTGGCAGATGTGGCGCCACCGGGGCGGCTGGTGGATGTACGGCATGGGCGGTCAGATCGCCGCCTGCTGGCCTGAGAAGCAGGTGCTGCTGTGCACCATCGCGGACACCCGGCTGTATCCGCAGGGCATCCATCAGATTTTCCAGGCCTTCGAGGAGCTGGTGCTGCCCCTGTTGGACGAGGGAAGCCCGGACCTCGGCAGCTGGACGGTGCCGCCCGAGCGCACGCCGCTTGCCCCGGATGACCCCCGGCGGCACGGGCACTTTGGCCCCTACGCCTTCGCGGAAAATCCGCTGGGGCTGCGCTCCCTGACGCTGGAGGGGGAGACGCTGCGCTACGAAAACGCCCGGGGCCTGTGCGAGGTGCCCCTGGCCCTGGAAGCGCGGCAGGAGACCGGGTGGCCCGGATGGCCCGGGGTGCCGGCGCTGGTGCGGGGATGGTGGCTGGCGGAGGATGTGCTGCTCGTGCGGTGCAACGCCATCGGCGACGCGCCCTGCGGCTTCGAGATGCGGCTGTGCCTGCGGGACGGGTGCGTGACGGTGCAGTGCCGCCGGTCGAATGACCCGGTGACCGTGGGCTATGACGGCGTGGCCTCCGGCTACCGCTGCGGCGAGGGGAGGCATGCGGAATGATGAGCTCCGAGGCGCCCTATGTGGCGGTGGTGGGCGGCGTGAACGTGGACATCGGCGGCACGCCCCACACCCGGATGATTCCCGGGGATTCCAACCCGGGGCGCATCACCGTGTCGGCGGGCGGCGTGGGCCGCAACATCGCGGAGAATCTGGCCCGGCTGGGGCTGGTGGTGCGGATGGTGACCGCGCTGGGCGACGATGTGCACGGTCAGCAGATTCAGCAGAGCTGCCGGGAGGTGGGCATTGACCTGTCCGACAGCATCACCGTGCGCGGGGCCCGTACCTCCACCTACCTGTGCCTGAACGACGCGGACGGGGAAATCGTGGGGGCGGTGTCCGACATGGACATCTACCGGCATCTGACCCCGGAGGTGCTGTCCGGGCGTCTGGAGATGCTGTGCGGCGCGTCGCTGGTGGTGCTGGACGCCAATTTGACCCCGGAGGCCGTGCGCTATCTGGCGGAGCACGTCACCGCGCCCATCTTCGCTGACCCCGTGTCCGTGAAGAAGGCGGGGGCCTTCGCGCCCGTGCTGGGGCATCTGACCGCCATCAAGCCCAATCGCCCGGAGGCCGCGCTGCTCACCGGCGTGCCCATCGAATCGGACGCGGATCTGCCCCGGGCGGCCCGGGCCTTCTTCGACCGGGGGCTGCCCAACGTGCTGATCTCCCTGGGCGAAAAGGGCGTGTACTTCAACGACGGCACGGACAGCGGCATTCTGCCCTGTCTGCCCATGCCCGTGGTGAACACCAGCGGCTGCGGCGATGCCTTCCTGGCGGGCTGCGCGGCGGCGTTCCTGGAGGGCAGGGGACTGCGGGACATGGCCCGGCTGGGGCTGGCGGCCTCGGCGGTGTGCGCCCAGACCGACAGCGCTGTCAGCCCCGACATCAGCCGGGAGCTGCTGGAGCGCTGTATGGCGGCCTATCCGCAGGCGGAGTGACGCGGCGGGCTTATCCCCAAAACCCAACATCCAAAAGACAGCATAGCATAGAATAGAAAGGAAGCGTTGTATATGAATCTGGAACAGTATCTGCAGGTATCAGGCGAGGTGCGGGAGGCGCTGGAAACGGGCAAGCCCGTGGTGGCCCTCGAGAGCACCATCATCAGCCATGGCATGCCCTATCCCCAGAACGTGGAGACCGCGCTGAACGTG
>JAEDKS010000110.1 GCA_016295665.1 Clostridia bacterium | reverse complement strand
CCGTAGTTGCTGCCCGCCACCAGAATGCCGCCGCCCGCCGCCTTGGCCCGGGCGGGGAAGGTCTCGTCCACGGGGGTCAGGCAGTAGTCGGACAGGTAGGGCACGTTGGAGCGGTAGGGGAGCAGCTTGGCGTTGGAGGGCATGATGTGGTCGGTGGTGATGTTGTCCTCCATCTTCAGCAGCACGCTCCCGGTCACGTCGTCGCTCAGGGGCTTGCCCAGCGGGAAGGGCTTGATGTTGGGGCCGCGCACCACCTGCGCGGAGGCCTCCTCGCCCGGGGCCACCGGCGGGATGATGAGGTTGTCGTTCACCTCGAAGCGCTCCGGCTGCTCCACGGTCAGGTCGATGTCCAGCGTGCGGGGGTCGGTCAGCACGCCGGTGAGGGCGGAGACCGCCGCCGTCTCGCAGGAGGTCAGGTAGATGCCCGCGGAGGCGGTTCCGCTGCGGGCGTAGAAGTTGCGGTTGTTGGTGCGGATGGAGATGGCGCCGGTGCGGGGGCTCTGGCCCATGCCGATGCAGGGGCCGCAGGCGGACTCCAGAATGCGGGCGCCGGCGCAGATCATGTCCGCCAGGGCGCCGTTGCGGGCCAGCATGGTCAGCACCTGCTTGCTGCCGGGGCCGATGACGAGGCTCACATCCGGATGGACGGTCTTGCCCTTCAGGATGCGGGCGACGCGCATCATGTCCTGGTAGCTGGAGTTGGTGCAGCTGCCGATGAACACCTGATCCACCTTGATGGGGCCCACGTTCTCCACGGTTTCCACGTTGTCGGGCATGTGGGGCCGGGCCACCAGCGGCACCAGGCTGTTCAGGTCGATCTCCAGCAGCTCGTCATAGGCCGCGTCGGGATCGGGGGACAGGGGCGTGAAGTCCTGCTCGCGGCCCTGCGCCCGCAGGAAGGCCCGGGTCACCTCGTCGGAGGGGAACACGGAGGTGGTGGCGCCCAGCTCCGCGCCCATGTTGGCGATGGTGGCGCGCTCCGGCACGGTCAGGGTGGCGACGCCCTCACCGAAGTACTCCATGACCTTGCCCACGCCGCCCTTCACGGACAGGCGGCGCAAAACTTCCAATATAATGTCCTTCGCGGCGACGCCGTAGGGCAATCTGCCCGTTAGGCGCACGCCCACCACCCTCGGGCAGGTCATGTAGTACGCGCCGCCGCCCATGGCCACCGCCACGTCCAGTCCGCCGGCACCGATGGCGAGCATGCCGATGCCGCCGCCGGTGGGGGTGTGGCTGTCGGAGCCCAGCAGCGTCCAGCCGGGCATGCCGAACCGCTCCAGATTCACCTGATGGCAGATGCCGTTGCCGGGCTTGGAGCACCAGATGCCGTGCTTCTTCGCCACGGTCTGGATGTACAGGTGGTCGTCGGCGTTCTCAAAGCCGGTCTGCAGGGTGTTGTGGTCGATGTAGGCGACGGACTTCTTCGTCCGGACGCGATCCACGCCCATGGCCTCAAACTGCAGATAGGCCATGGTGCCGGTGGAATCCTGGGTCAGGGTCTGGTCGATGCGGATGGAGATCTCCGTGCCGGGCACCAGCTCACCGGTGAGCAGGTGGGCGGAGAGCAGCTTTTGCGTCAGATTCATGGGATGCTCCTCCTGATGATGGATAATGAAGGAAACAGCATGATACGCGTTCCCTGTCTGCAAAAAGCGCCGGGATGCCGGGGCTTGTGCCAGGATAAAATGCAGGACAGCGGAGAACACCATGCAGAATGGTTCCACCCCTTCATCATAGCCCCGGGAGCGGGAGATGTCAACCGGGGGCGGAAAGAAAATACAGGGAAAGTCCAGAAGCGTACGGAACCCTCCCCGGGATTCCCTGAATTTGCTATCCCGAAAATTTTTCTGAAAAATCTCAGAAAAACCCTTGCAATTTCAACAGAAGTACGCTATACTATATCCATCGAAACCGATTTAGTTGCGATAGATGCTGGATGTGGGGAGTGGAAACCATGGCTGTCACCATCAAGGACGTGTCCGCCCGGTGCGGACTGTCGGTTTCCACGGTCAGCAAGGCATTCAACAACTACTCGGACATCAGCGCCGAGACGCGGGAGCTGGTTCACCGCACCGCGCGCGAGATCGGTTACTTCCCCAACGCCATCGCCCGTACCCTCAAGACCAACCGCTCCTACAATCTGGGCGTGCTGTTCAATGACGAGCGACAGTCGGGGTTGACCCACGCATTCTTCGCCTCCCTGCTGGATGCCTTCAAACGGGAGAGCGAGCGGCGCGGGTACGATATCACCTTCATCAATCACCACATCGCCCGCACCGGCATGACCTACCTGGAGCACTGCCGGTACCGGAATGTGGACGGCGTGTTCATCGCCTGCGTGGACTTCGGCATTCCTGAGGTGGTGGAGCTGGGGGCCAGCGACATCCCCTGTGTTACGGTGGATCACAAGTTTCCCGGACGCAGTGCCGTGGTCAGCGACAACGAGCAGGGCATGCGGATGCTTACCGAGCGGGCCATCGCCCTGGGACACCGGCGCATCGCCATGGCGTATGGCGACCCCGCCATGGTGACCGACAGCCGCGTGAGCGGCTACCGAAGGGCCATGGAACAGGCGGGGCTCCCGATTCCGGAGGGCTACCTGGTCAAGTCCCTGTACGACCTCCCCGAGCTTTCCCGGGAGGCTGTGCTGAAGCTGATGAAGCGGGAGGACAGGCCCACCTGCATCTTCCTGCCCGACGACCACTGCTGCCTGGGCGCTCTCCAGGCGCTGCAGGAGCTGGGGCTGCGGGTGCCCGAGGATGTGTCCATCGCCGGCTATGACGGCATCGAGATGGGCCAGCGCCTCCGCCCGAAGCTGACCACCGTCCATCAGGATACCGGCACCATGGGAACCGAGGCTGCGCGGCTACTCATCGGTCGCGTGGAAAGCCCGAACTTCCCCTGCGAGACCATTCAGGTTCCCGTCATGCTGCTCAACGGCGAAAGCCTGAGCGGCGTTCCCGGCGGCGTGGCCTGAGCGGGCTCATCCCCAACGTCGATAACAGCACTGTGAAGTGCTGTTGGAGAAATTGCGGCTTCGCCGCACAATACAAAAAGGAGGACCTTACCCCATGAAGAAGTTTGTTAGCTTCCTTCTCTGCCTGGCGCTGCTGTGCACCTGCGTCACCGCGTTTGCCGCTACCGATGTGGCCGCGACTGACCTGGCCTACAAGGGCACGCTGACCATCATGCACTACTCCACCTCCGAGGAGTCCGAGGGCAATGGCGGTTCCGACGGCTTCCGTACCGTGATCGCTGCCTGGGACGCCGCTCATCCGGACATTGAGCTGAACCAGAACGTCCTCGCCAACGCCGAGTACAAGACCAGGATCGCTGCTCTGGCTGCCGCGAACGACCTGCCCGATGTGTTCCTGCTGCAGGGCATGAACACCATCGCCTGGGCTCAGCAGGGCCTGGTGCTGGATCTGACCGACATCATCGCTCAGAGCCCCTACTATGCGGACTACAACACCGCGTACTTCACCCCCTTCACCACCGAGGGCAAGATCTACGGCTATCCGGCGCTGACCGGCGGCACCTGCACCGTGGTGGTGTACGACAAGGCCATGTGGAAGGAAGCCGGCTATGACGCTTTCCCCACCACCTGGGACGAGGTCGAGAAGGCTGCTGAGACCTTCAACGCGCAGGGCATCATCCCCGTGGCCTTCGGCAACGGCGGCCAGTGGCAGATGAACTCTGACTTCATCTCCACCCTGGGCAACCGCTACACCGGTCCCGAATGGTTCGCCAGCCTGATCGCCAAGTCCGGCGCTGCCTTCACCGACGCTGAGTTCGTGGCGGCTCTGGCTGAGACCAAGCGTCTGTTCTGCGACACCAAGATCTTCAACAGCAACTTCAACACCGTGACCAACGAGGACGCCCGCGAGTACTACATCGCCGGCCAGGCTGCGGCCTTCATCGGCGGCAACTGGGACGAGAGCTACATCGCCGCGACCCTGCAGGCCTCCGACGAGGAGAAGTGGGCCAACATCGGCTTCGCCGTGCTGCCTCAGCCCGCTGACGCCACCAAGGCTCCCACCTCTCAGAACATCGGCCTGGGCTATGCCATCGCCATCAACCCCAAGGTTGCCGAGGATCCCGACAAGCTGGCTGCTGCCATCGACCTGGCTCAGGAGCTGACCGGCCCCGCCTTCTCCAGCTACGTTGCTGAGAACTACGCGCTGGGCGGCCTGACCGCTGCTGGCGACGTCGACCTGTCCGCCTTCGACCAGATCACCCAGGACTTCTACAACTGGTCCTATGTGGACACCGAGACCTGCGAGATCTACGACTCCTACATCAACTCCGCTGTGTGGGGCGTGTTCAACCAGGACCTGCAGGCCATGCTGAACGGCGACAAGACCCCCGAGGAGGTCGCTCAGAACGCTCAGGCTGCCTACGAGGCGAACTATTAATCACAGAAGGCTGCTTGACTGCATAGTCTGTTAGCTGACGTGGGGGCCGTTCTGCCGATCACAGGTCGGCGGAACGGCCCTTTCCGGTTCCGGAAATTCGGCTGAGCTGAAAAGCAGGCGGAAAGAGAGGAAATGTTATGCTCCAATCCATCAAGCCCAAGAGAAGTACCATCCTGCTGTACCTTCTCATCCCGGTGGTCGCGTTTGTGTTCACGGTTTTCTATCCGCTGTGCCGCGCAGTCATCTACAGCTTCTTCGAGTGGAAGGGCGGCCCCAACATGACCTTCAACGGGCTGGCCAACTACCGTCAGCTCTTTGCCGACGGCGTGTTCTGGCAGGCCTTCGGTCATAACATCTACCTGGTCATCGTCTGCATCATCGGTCAGATGGGTATCGCGTTCATCCTCGTGATGTTTGCCAACTCCAAGTTGACCCACAGCAAGGGCGTCCATCGCACCTTCGGCTTCTTCCCCAGCACCATTTCTGCCGTCTGTATCGGCATGATCTGGAACATCATCTACCTGCAGGACGGTCTGCTGAACACCGTTCTGAGCAAGCTCGGCATCCTGACCGGCAACTGGCTGTCCTGGCCCAACTGGCTGGGCACCGGCAACGTGATGCTGGCGGTTTCCATTCCTCTGGTCTGGCAGTTCATCGGATACTACATGGTCATCATGTTCTCCGCGATTGCCGGCATTGACAACGAAATCTTTGAGAGCGCGGAGATTGACGGTGCCAACGGCTTCCAGAAGGCCCTCTACATCACCCTGCCTCTCATTAAAAATACGATCCTGGTCTGCCTGACCCTGTGCATCGCGGGCAACATGAAGGCCTTCGATAACATCTACGTCATGACGGCGGGCGGCCCCGGTACCTCCTCCATGGTTATGGCCATGTACGGCTATAACACGTCCTTCCGCGATTCCAACCTGGGCTATGGCAGCACCATTTCCGTCGCCATCTTCGTCCTGTCCCTGGCGGTCATCGGCGGCTCCCAGTGGCTGGTCAAGCGTGCTACAAAGGGGGTTGAGGCGTAATGAATAAGGCTGTTGTGAATCCGACCCATACCGAGCGCAAAAAGCGTGTGAAGGTCTCCACCCGCATTGGCGGCATCGCCATGGACGTGGTGCTGTGGATCTTCTCTCTGAGCTGCATCTTCCCGCTGGTGTGGATGGCGTACAACTCCCTGAAGCTCAAGCGCGTGTTCAACGCGGACAAGCTGGCTATTCCCGGCCTGTTCGGGGCGGAGATGCCTACGCTGGAAAACTACACCCGTATCCTGACCAACCCGGACTACCACCTGTTTGAGTCCATGTGGAACTCCGTGCGCACCACGGCGATCAGCATTCTGTGCATCGTGCTGTTCTCCTTCATCGTGGGCTACATCCTCTCCCGCATCAAGGGCAAGTGGAACCGCCCGCTGTACCTGCTGTTCCTGTCCGGCATGCTGATCCCGATTCACTCCCTGCTGGTGCCCATCTACGTCGTGTTCAAGGAGATGAACATGACCAACCAGTGGTTCACGCTGCTGCTGCCCTACGTCAGCTTCGGCCTGCCCATGGGCATCTTCCTGGTGGAGGGCTATGTGAAGGGCATCCCGGTGTCCCTGGAGGAGGCCGCCGCCATTGACGGCTCCAGCTTCTCCCGCACGCTGTGGAGCATCATCCTGCCCATGTGCAAGCCCATCCTGGTCACCGTCGCCATCATTCAGGTGTTCAGCTGCTGGAACGAGTTCTCCTTCGCCCTGGTGCTGATCGAGAACGTCCATCTGCAGACCGTTCCTCTGGCGCTGACCCAGTTCAAGGGACAGTTCGGCTCCGACTATCCCAAGCAGATGGCAGCCATGCTCATCACCATGCTGCCCATCGTGATCCTCTACTTCATCTTCAGCAAGCAGATCATCAAGGGCATGGTCGCCGGCGCTGTCAAGGGCTGATGCCGGAGACTGCACACAAGCAATCAGGGCCGCTTCGCCGAATCCCGGCGGAGCGGCCTTTTGCGCAAAGCCCTTGCAAACCATCCCCACCTGCGCTACAATATCTCTGGAAACGAACACGGACGGAGGACTGACAGCCATGCCCATGGACGGTATGACCCTTGGCTTTGTGGCCCGCGAGCTCAACGCGGCGCTCACCGGCGGGCGCATCGACAGGATCACCCAGCCGGAGCGGGATACGGTGATCCTGCTCATCCGCGCCGGAAACGAGAACAGGCGGCTGCTGCTCTGCGCCTCGCCCAACAACGCCCGCGCCCACCTGACGGTGTCCAGCTTTCCCAACCCGCTGGAGCCGCCGGTGCTGTGTATGCTGCTCCGCAAGCAGCTGCTCGGCGGGCGGGTGCTGGGGGTGAAGCAGATTGGCGGCGACCGGGTGCTGCATCTGGACGTGGATGTGGTGGACGAGCTGGGCGACCACGTGCTGCGGCGGCTGATTCTGGAGCTGATGGGCCGCCACTCCAACCTGATGCTGGTGGACGGTGACGGTCGCATCCTTGAGGCGACGCGCCACGTCAGCGCGGACATGAGCCGTGTGCGGCAGATTCAGCCGGGACTGACCTATGCGCCGCCGCCCGCGCAGGACAAGCTGTCGCCGGAGGAGGTGTCCGCGGAGGCGCTGCAGGCGCGGCTGGTGGCCCAGGGCGATGTGCCCCTGAGCAAGGCGCTGGCGGGCAGCGTCACGGGCCTGTCGAACCCGGCGGCCCGGGAGCTGGCGATGCGCGTGCTGACGCCGGGCACCGACCGCACGGCGGACTGGGCCGATGCCGCCGGACGCCTGACGGATCTGCTGCACAGGCTGCCTGGGATGGTATCGCCCCGGGTGCTGCTGGACGATGCCGGGGACGCGGCGGATGTGTTTGCCTTCCCGTACCTGAGTCAGCCGCTGGAGCGGCAGAAGGAATATCCGACCATGAGTGAGGCGCTGGAGAAGTACTTCGGCGCCCGGGATGCGCAGGATCGCATCAACCAGAAGAGCGCCTCCATGGTGCGGCTCCTGAAGGGGCATGTGGAGCGCTGTGAGAAGAAGCTGGCGCTTCAGGAGGAGGAGCTGGCTTCCGCGGCGCGGATGGAGGAGTACCGCATCATGGGTGAGCTGATTCACGCCAACCTGTGGCAGCTGCACAAGGGCCAGCCGCAGGCGGAGCTGCAGAACTTCTACGACGAGGCGGGTGGCACGCTGGTGGTGCCGCTGGACATTCGCCTGACCCCGCAGCAGAACGCGCAGCGCTACTTCAAGAAGTACCAGAAGGCGCGCTCCGCCCGGGAAACCGCCGCGCAGCAGCGGGAAAAGACGCTGAAGGAGCTGGACTATCTGGAGGGCGCGCTGCTGGACGTGGGCAAGTGCGTGGGGGAGAGCGAGCTGGAGGAAATCCGGGAGGAGCTGGCGCGGACGGGCTACATGAAGCGCATCACCAACCGGCGACAGCAGCGGGCGTTGCCCAAGAGCAAGCCCTACCGGTACCTGTCCTCGGACGGCATCGAGTTGCATGTGGGCAAGAACGCCGCGCAGAACGATCGGTTGACCACCGGTGCCCGCCCGAATGAGACCTGGCTGCACGCGAAGGACATGCCGGGAAGCCATGTCATCATCCGCACGGAAGGGCCGGTGCCGGAGCAGACGCTGTTGGAGGCGGCGACGCTGGCAGCGTGGTACTCCAAGGGGCAGAACTCCTCGTCGGTGCCCATTGACTACACGCTGCGGCGGTACGTGAAAAAGCCCGGCGGCGCGGCTCCGGGCATGGTGATCTACACCAACCAG
>JAEDKS010000109.1 GCA_016295665.1 Clostridia bacterium | reverse complement strand
AGATTCAGCGCCATGGGGCGCACGGTGTCGCCCTGCGCCTGCCGGGTGGCCTGATAGATGTTGACGCAGAACAGGAAGGGCATGTCCAGAATCACGATGCGCAGGTAGCTGACGCCATGGCGCAGCACCTCGCCCTCCGCCCCCAGCCAGCCCACGATCGGCGCGGTCAAAAGCGACAGGAGCACCGCGCAGGTCACCGAGAAGATCATCGCGCAGGTGAAAATCTGGTTGGCGATCCGCTTCGCGTCCTCCCACCGGCCCGCGCCGATGTACTGGGCCACCATCACGCTGCCCGCCACGGTAACGCCGCTGCCGAAGTTGATGACGATGTTCTGCACCGGGGTCACCAGGTTGATCGCCGCCAGCGGCTCCGTGCCGATCTGCCCCAGCCAGAAGGTGTCCGTCAGGTTGTAGAGGGTCTGCAGAAAGCTCGTGACCACCACGGGCACCGCGATGGACAGCATGGCACGGAACAGATTGCCGTGCAGAATCTGCTCGATGCTGCCGGAGGATAACCGCTTCATCCGCATTCGTCCCTTTCTGTATCAATCAACCACCAGCATCATTATACACCCCCTGTCAATCATCCTTTTCGGCAGGAAAGGCACCGTTTCCGCAATCCTGAGAGAGCAGGGCCCGGAGGTGGCACAGTCCGCGACGGCACCGGGAGGTTACCGTCCCCACCGGCACGCCCAGAACCCGGGCGATCTCCGAGATGGTCATGCCCTCCAGGTACCGCAGGCGCAGCGCCTCCCGCTGACAGGCGGGAAGCGCCGCCAGCCCCTGCCCCAGCTGCCTCGCCAGCTCCCGCCGGGCCACCTCCTCCGCCACCTCGTCCCCGCACACTTCCCCGGTCTGCACCGGCTCCGCCATCAGAGCCTGCGCCCGGCAGGCCCTTCGCCTGCTGTCCGCCACCGTGTGCCGGAGCGTCGCATACAGCCACGGCCCCACCCGTGACCGATCCCGAAGCTGCGGCAGGTGCAGCGCCGCCTTCAGCAGCGTGTCCTGCAGCGCGTCCTCCGCGTCCTGCGTCTGCTCCGTCAGACGAAGCGCCTCCGCCCGCAGCCCCCTGAGCAGCTTCGGCGTCAGCAGCTGCTGCAGCAGCTCCCACTGTGCCGCCTGCCCCTCCACCGGCTGGTTTGCCCCGCTCCTGCGCGCTGATTCCATACGCTGCCTCCCAAAATGTTTGCTGTAGTCATCTTTGGGATAATCATACACGCGTTTTGTGCTATTGTCAATCGAAATTATCCATGATTGGCATAATACAAAAGGAGGTCGATCCTCATGAAAATCTACGGCTACAACGACCGCAGCAACCTGTGCGGGCCCCGCGTCCGGCAGGCCCGGGAACAGGCCGGACTTACCCAGGAGCAGCTCGCCGCACGGCTGCAGGTGGCGGGGGTACAGGTGAACCAGAAGGCCATCAGCCGCATCGAGACAGGACACCGGGTGGTGGCGGACTACGAGCTGGCGGCGCTGGCCTCCGTGCTGCGCGCCGACGTGGGCTGGCTGCTGAATCCGCCCGGGGAGCAGGATTGACGCGGGCGGGAAACTCTGCTATAATAAGAAACGAAGGCCAAACGTTGCAACAAAGGAGGAATCCCCCGTGAATACGGACGCTTTTCTGAAGGACTACCTGTCGGATTACAGGCCCTATAAAACCTACTGGAACTACGAGGACGGCTGCGTGCTCATCGGCTGCATCGACCTGTATCTGGCCACCGGCGATGAGGCTTACCGCGATTTCGTCATGCGCTACCTGAACACCTATGTGGCGGAGGACGGCACCATCCCCAACTACGAGACGGGCAAGTTCAACATCGACTCCATCAACTGCGGCAAGGCGCTGTTCTTCGCCTGGACGCAGACGAAGGAGGAAAAGTGGCAGCGGGCCATCGCGTTCCATATGGAGCGGCTGCGGCAGCATCCGCGCTGCGCCTGCGGCAACTTCTGGCACAAGCAGAACTACCCCAACCAGATTTGGCTCGACGGGCTGTACATGGCGCAGCCCTTCTACATGGCCTATGAGAAGCTCTTTGACAAGTACGCCCACGTGCAGGACATCACCGATCAGTTCCGCAACGTGCGCCGCTTCCTCTACCAGCCTGAGAAGGGGCTGAGCTATCACGCCTTCGACGAGGCGCGGATTCAGCCCTGGTGCAACCGGGAGACCGGCTGCTCCCCCAACTTCTGGCTCCGCTCCATGGGCTGGTACCTGATGGCGCTTATCGACTGCATCGACCTGTCCAACGAGCAGCTGTTCGAGCACTACAAGGCGCTGGTGGACATCTTCCGGGAGAGCATCCTGGGCATCATGCGCTATCAGGAGCCCCGGACCGGGCTGTTCTATCAGGTCATCGACCGGGGCGACGTGAAGGACAACTATCTGGAGACCTCCGGCTCCGCCATGGTGGCCTACGCGCTGCTCAAGGGCGTTCGGCTGGGCGTGCTGGACCCGGAGACCTACGCCGAGGAGGGCAAGCGGGTGTACCGCAGCCTGGAGGCAAACAAGCTGCACACCGACGGGGAGGGCCGGCTGCACCTGGGAGACATCTGCGCGGTCGCCGGCCTGGGCCCGGGCGAAAAGCGGGACGGCTCCGTGGCCTACTACCTGTCCGAGCCCCGGGTGGACGATGACAGCAAGGGCGTCGGCCCCTTCATGATGGCCCGCAGCGAGTATCTGCTGGCGACAAAGGCAGAGTGAGGTGATTCTGATGGAGATCAAACAGCTTTTCGCAGGCATCCGCAGCGCCACGCTTCTGCTGGCGGACGGCGGACTGTACCACACGCAGAAGGAATACGCGCTGGAGGTCAACGGACAGCCCTGGGGCACCGTGTCCACGGTGGTGTTCTCCGTGTACGGGCTGTGGCCCGATACCGACTATCAGCTGCGGGTGCTGGACGGCAGCGAGGTGCTGGCCTGCACCGATCTACGCACCGCCCATGAGAGCGTGACGCTGAACGTGCGCCGCTTCGGCGCCGTGGGCGACGGCGTGCATGACGACACCGCCGCCATTCAGGCCGCCATCAACTGCTGCCCCCGGGATGGTCGCGTGCTGATTCCCGCAGGCCGCTACCTGGTGCTTCCCCTGTTCTTCCGCAGCCATGTGAACGTGGAGCTGCAGAAGGGGGCGGAGCTGCTGCTCTGCACCGACCGCAGCCGCTTCCCCATCCTGCCGGGCCTGACCCAGACCACGGACGCCATCCGTGGCAGCGCCCCGGTGGACGAGGAGCTGAACCTGGGCTCCTGGGAGGGCAATCCGCTGAACATGTTCGCCGCCATGATCACCGGCGTGGACGTGGAGGGGGCCGTGCTCTACGGCGAGGGCACGCTGAACGGTCAGGCGCCGCTGTCGGACTGGTGGGTCAATCCCAAGGTGATGCGCGGCGCGTTCCGGCCCCGGATGCTGTTCATCAACCACTGCACGGACTTCACCATGCAGGGCATCACGGTGAAGAACAGCCCCTCCTGGAACCTGCACCCCTACTTCTCCCGGCAGCTGCGCTTCCTGAACCTGTCCGTTCAGGCGCCCGCCAACAGCCCCAACACCGACGGCTTCGACCCGGAGAGCTGCACCGGCATTCAGCTGGCGGGCACCCACTTCTCCCTGGGCGATGACTGCATCGCCATCAAGAGCGGCAAGCTGTACATGGGCGCGAAGCACCGGACACCCTGCCAGGACATCGAGATCAGCCACTGCCTGATGGAGAACGGACACGGCGGTGTGACCGTCGGCAGCGAAATGGCGGGCGGCGTAGTGAACGTGACGGTACACGACTGCCTGATGCGCAACACCGACCGGGGGCTGCGCGTCAAGACCCGCCGTGGGCGCGGCAGGGACGGCATCATCGACGGCATCCTCTTTGACCATGTGCGGATGGAGCACGTAGGCACGCCCTTCGTGGTCAACGAGCTGTACTTCTGTGACCCGGACGGGCGCAGCGAGTATGTGCAGAGCCGCGACCCGCAGCCCGTGGACGACCGCACACCCCGCATCGGTCAAGTGATGTTCCGGAACGTGGAGGCCACCGGGGTGTGCTGCGCGGGCTATTTCCTGGGGCTGCCGGAGAAGCCCATCGAGCACGTGGTCATGGAGAACGTATCCATCGCCTGTGCCGCGGACGCCAAGCCCATGCAGCCTGCCATGGCGGGCGGCGTGGAGGACTGTGCGCGCCGGGGCGTCATCGCGTGGAATGTGGACACCATCGAGATGAAGAACGTGTCCATCACCGGGCAGGAGGGCGAGGTGCTCGAGTGCCACGGGGTCGGCTGCGTCAGGCAGTGAAAGACGCACCCTCTCATCGGACGGAAAAACGGGGGCTGCCCTGCGAATCGCTTCGCGGGGCAGCCCCCTGTTTGGTTCAGCTGCTTGTCCGGGGGAATTACCGCTGCACGCGGCCGGTGCCGGAGCCGTTCATCAGGGACTCCACTTCCTTGACGGAAACGCGGTTGTAGTCGCCGATGATGGTGTGCTTCAGGCAGGAGGCCGCCACGGCGAACTCCAGCGCCTTCTTCTCGTCGCCATAGGCCAGCAGACCGTAGATCAGGCCGCCGCCGAAGGAATCGCCGCCGCCCACGCGATCCACGATGTCGGTGATGGCGTACTTGCGGGACAGGTAGAAGTCCTTGCCGTTGTACAGGCAGGCATGCCAGTCGTTGTGATTGGCGCTCTTGCTCTCGCGCAGGGTGATCGCCACGCGCTTCACGTTCGGATAGGCAGCCATCACGTTGCCGGCGATGGTCTTGTACAGCTCGACGTTGATCTCGCCCTCGTCCACGGCGGCGGCGGACTCAGCGCTGATGCACAGCGCCTTCTGCACGTCCTCCTCGTTGGCGATGACGGTGTCCACGTACTTCACCAGCTCGCGCATCACCTCGTCGGCGCGCTTGCCGTACTTCCACAGGTTCTTGCGGTAGTTCAGGTCGCAGGACACATGCACGCCCAGCTCCTTGGCAGCCTTCACGGCCTCCAGGGACAGGTCGGCGGCACCCTGGGAAATGGCGGGGGTGATGCCGGTCAGGTGGAACCAGTCCGCGCCCTCCAGCGCCTTCTTCCAGTCGATGTCACCGGGCTTCGCCTCCGCGATGGAGGAGCCGGCACGGTCATAGATGACCTTGGAGGGGCGCTGCACGGCGCCGGTCTCCAGGAAGTAGATGCCCACGCGATTGCCGCCGCGGACGATCTTGGTGGTGTCCACGCCGAAGCCGCGCAGCTCGCGGATGCAGGCGTTGGCAATATCGTTGTCGGGCAGCACGGTCACGAAGGAGGCGTCCATGCCGTAGTTCGCCAGGGACACCGCCACGTTCGCCTCGCCGCCGCCGAAGGTGGCCTCCAGGGCGGGAGACTGGAAGAAGCGCTCGTAAGCCGGGGACTTCAGACGGAGCATGATCTCACCAAAGGTAACAACCTTAGCCATGGGTATCAATCCTTTCTTCTGCATCGCTTGGCTGCCGACGGGCAGCCTTCATGGGAAAGCCGGATGCCGCTTACTTCTGCACCAGATGGATGGCGAAGCCAGCGAACTCATCCTTCAGATAGATGGCGATCTCCTTGCCGTTCTTCACCACGAGGCTGTCCTCGTCAAAGGCGAAGCCGCGCATCTCCAGATGCCACTTGGCGCGCTTGAGGCTGTTGGTGGCGATGGCAATGTGACCGTTGGTGCCACGGCCCTGCTTCTTCATGCACTCGAAGCCGGTGCCGCAGAAGGTGGAGGAGTTGCCGTCCTTCACTTCCCAGCCCAGCAGGGAGGCCAGCAGCTGTGCGTCCTTCATGGCCTTCTCGGGAGAGCCGGAGTTCACGCCCACGTGGCGCAGCTCAAGGCCGAGCATGGTGTTGACCGCGGTGCGGGTCAGCTCGGTGATCTTCGCCCAGTTCTTCTCCTTCACCGCGTCGCCGGGCACCATCCAGGAGCCGCCGCAGCAGAGGATCTTGTCAAAGGACAGGTAGTCCAGCATATTCTTCTCGTTGATGCCGCCGGTGGGCATGAACTTCATGCCGACATAGGGGGCAGCCATGCTCTTGATGAGCTTGATGCCGCCGATGGCCTCGGCGGGGAACACCTTCACGGCCTTCAGGCCCAGGCTCAGCGCCACCTCGATATCGGAGGGGTTGGCGGTACCGGGGCAGACCGGGATGCCCTTGGAGAGGCAGTACCTGACGACCTCGGGATTCAGGCCGGGGGAAACGATGGCAGCAGCACCGGCGTTCACCGCACGATCCACCTGCTCGGTGGTCAGCACGGTACCGGCGCACAGGATCACATGGGGCAGCTCCTCATGCACACGGCGGATGGACTCCTCCGCGGCTGCGGTGCGGAAGGTGATTTCCGCAACGGGCAGGCCGCCGTCGGAAAGCGCCCGGCACAGCGGCACGGCATCCTCGGGATCATCGATCTTGATGACGGGAACCAGACCGGCAAGAGACAGTTTCTCCAGAATGTCCATGTTCTTTCGTTCCTTTCTGTATTGCTTGCGGACGCGCCGCAGAAAACCATGGCTCACGCCGCCCAGCCCGCCTTGCCGGACCGAACAGCGGATATGCTTGGCCTGTCATCATGATACCACGCCCCATGACGGATGTCAAGAAAGCGTTTTCAAAAAGCGTAAAAAAGTAGTAGGGAATTTGGCGATGGGGGCACTTTCGATTGTCTAAATCTTTTCAAAAAAGCTATTGCTTTTGTCTGCCGCATCGTGTATAATATTGACAGACGTTATCGTACGATAACATCACACATTTTTTGTAGGAGGTAATTCCCCATGAAGAAAGTTGCTGCTCTCGTTCTGGCGCTCGTTCTTCTGCTGTGCGCTGTCCCGTCCTTCGCGGAGGAGGGTGACGCGCTGTATCTCGGTCTGGGCGTAAGCACCAGCATCGGCTCCAGCAAGGACGCTTCCGCCGATAAGGACGGCACCGCCCAGGTTGACTCCGCCATCGCCACCGTCATCGTTGACAAGGACGGCGTCATCCAGCTGTGCATCATCGACGCTGCTCAGACCAAGGTCACCTTCTCCGCTGCCGGCGTGATCACCGCCGACATGACCGCCGAGATCAAGACCAAGGTTGAGAAGGGCACCGAGTACGGCATGCTGGCGACCTCTACCGCCAACGGCATCGGCAAGGAAATCGACGAGCAGTACGCTGGCCTGGAGGCTTGGCTGGTGGGCAAGACCGTCGAGGATCTGAAGGCCGCTTACGAGGGCAAGGACGAGACCCTGGTGTCCGTCTGCTCCATCAAGCTGGAGGCCATCATCACCGCGCTGGAGAAGGCTGTTGCCAACGCGCTGGCTGAGTAATCATCCATGGTCAACCGGAGAAGCGTGATCGTCCTGACCACGCTTCTCCTTTTTCATGCCGGAGGAATGCGCTTTGATGAAACGACTGCTCTGCGTGCTCCTGTGCGTCCTGCTGCTGCCGCTCTGCACCGCCTGCGGCGAGGAGGCGCTGACGCGCTACACCTACTCCTTCTTCGGAACCTTTGATACCATCATCATCCTCATCGGCTACGCCCCGGACAGGGCCACCTTCGACGAGGCGGCCCAGCTCTGCGAGCGCGAGTTCCGGCGGCTTCACACGCTGTTCACCCCCTACCTCCACGCCGACGGGGAAAACAACCTGTTCAACCTCAACAACGGCGCCTGGAAGGAGCCCATGGTCGTCGGGCAGGACATGATGAACCTGCTGCTGTACTGCAAGGAGATGCAAGCACGGCTGCCCGGCACCGTGAACGTCGCCATGGGGCGTGTGCTGAACCTGTGGCATCAGGCCCGGGAGGACGCCGACTACGGCGAGGTGGCGCCCTATCTGCCCGACATGGACGCGCTCCGGGAGGCCGCGGCGCACTGCAGCATGGAGGACGTCATCCTCGACCCGGAGGCCATGACCGTCTACTACGCCGATCCGCTGCTGCGCCTCGACCTGGGGTGCATCGCCAAGGGCTATGCCGCTGAGGTGGTGGCGGCGCAGGTGGCGGAGCTCATGCCCCGCTTCACCATCAACGCCGGCGGCAACATCGTCGTGGGCGACGGCCCCGCCAACGAGTTAGGCCTGTGGAAGGCCGGCATTCAGCGGCCCGACTCCCCCATCGTCAGCGACGCCGACGAGACACTGACCACCATCGCCTTCAGCAACGGCGCCCTGGTCACCAGCGGCGATTATCAGCGATACTTCGTGGTGGACGGCGTGCGATATCATCACCTCATCGACCCGCAGACGCTCATGCCCGCCGGTCACATGC
>JAEDKS010000108.1 GCA_016295665.1 Clostridia bacterium | reverse complement strand
TGTGGCAACGGAAACACCGACGGCTGAGCCCGTGCAGGTGACCACCGAGCCGACGCAGGCCCCGACAGCAGTCGCCACCACCGAGCCGACGCAGGCCCCGACAGCAGCTGCAACCACCGAGCCGACCCCGGCCCCGACAGCAGCTGCAACCACCGAGCCGACCCCGGCCCCGACAGCAGCCGCAACCACCGAGCCGACCACGACTCCAACAGCAGAGCCGACGGTTGAACCGACGGTACAGCTGACGACCAAGCCGCCGCTGCGGGTCACGTCCGAGCCGACGCGGGTTCCCAAAACGACCCCGACGCCGAAGCCGACCGTCACGCCCACGCAGCCGCCCACTCCGGAGCCGACGCCCACCAGAGCGCCCATTGAAGAGCCCACGCCGGTGCCGATTGTGCAGACGGTGGGACGGAGCATCACCTCGCCCATCCGCTACACCATGAACTTCGGACAGTTGGCGGTCATCAACGAGGACGTGCGCGGATGGCTGATTGCGGAGGATACGATCCTGAACTACCCGGTGGTGCAGGCGGAGGACAATGAGTACTACCTGACGCACCTGTTCAGCGGCGAGCAGAACAAGACCGGTGCCGTGTTCATGGACTGCGGCAACTCCCGCTTCTTCACGGATATGTGCACCTGGCTCTATGCCCATAACCGGCAGGATGACACCATGTTTGCGGTGATTCCGTCGTATGCGGATCAGGCATTCTTTGACAGTCATCCCACCATGTACCTGCTCACCCCCTACGGCGACTTTCTGGTCGAGCTCTTCGCCTGCATCCGTGGCAACGTGACCGAGGCGGAGAAGTGGCATGTGAAGTCCTTCGACGGGCGGAGCGAGTTTGAAACCTACATTCAGAACATCCGCAGCCAGTCCCGTGTCACCTCGGATACCGAGGTGCTTTGGGGAGATCAGCTGCTGGCCATGAGCACCTGCACCAATCAGGTGCACGAGGAGCGGTATGTGCTCTTTGGCGTGCTGCGCCCCATCATCTACGAGGAGGAGGGGGAGGGCACTGGCGTCACCCAGCTGGAGCTGGAGTCGCGGGAAAGCTATACCAAGACGGTGGAAATCCCCGGCTTTGGCGAAGCGATCTACTACGCGCAGAATGACCCCACCTGGGGCACCATGCGCTACGAGCCCCGCCAATCCACCACGTATCGTAAGTTCGGCGCCTCGGGCTGCGGCCCCACCGCGCTGGCGATGGCGATTGCGAACCTGGCAGACGATGAGCAGCTCAGCCGCCTGCTGGTCTGTCCGAGCAGCGAGTATGGCTTTTCGCTGTGCACCTGCTCCGTCAACCAGTATTATTGCAACCGCTCCCATGTTCAGATGCGCATTCAGACCCTGCAGGATCTGTCCACCTATCTCCCGGTGGTGCTGGGCAACTTCGCCACAGGCAACAACCTGTGGGGGATTCAGTCCCGCTCCACCACCGCAGGCACGACCACGTCCTTCTTCCCGTATGTGGCGAACGCCTGCAGCCTGGATTTCACCTACTCCCGCGACTTTGCCGAGATGCTGACCGCCCTGCAGGACGGCGCGGTGGTCGTGGCGAGCACCGGCGGCTCCGGCACCCCTTTCACGGGTGGCGGCCACTATGTGACGGTGATCTCCATGGACGAGGAGTACCTGTACATTCTGGATCCCTACTACAAGGAAAGCTACCGCGATACAGACACCCGGCATGTGCTGGAGGTACTGGAGCCGGGCGTGGTACGGGCCAAGTGGTCCCGGGCCAGTGATCTGTGCCTGTACGGCTTCTACATCATTCAGCAGCGACCGGGCTATGTGCCGCCGGAAAGCAAAGCGGAGTGACTTTCGGCTGCACATCCCGTCACCGGGGTGTGCAGCCTTCTTTTCCGGGTGACAAATGCGAAGAAAACCGCTTTTTGCCAAAATCGCTTGTTGAATGATGGGCGAATTTATGATAAGATGGTACCAACAAGAGGAAGGAGGAAGGGTAATGCGTCGGGGGAAAATCTGCGCTGCGCTGATGCTGGCGACTTGCTTCCTGCTTGTTTTGACATGCGCCTTTGCGCTTTGGGATCAGGTTGTGTGGCCCGAGCCCTCCGGGGACGTGGTGCTGGAGAACCAGGTGCTGCTGGTGGACGCGAGCCATGCGTCCGACGGCTACTACATGGTGCGCATCGAGGAGAGCAGCACCACCCGCTACAAGCTGCAGGTCAAGTGCAACGGGAAAAAATTCCCGGAGTACGATCTGAAGGCCGATGGCGAGTGGACGGTGTTCCCGTTCCAGCTGGGCAACGGACAGTACACCATCACGCTCTACAAGCTGGTTTCCAACAAGGGCTACGCGGTGGCGGGCAAGGTCACGGTGGATGTGAAGCTCTCCGGCGAGTATGCGCCCTTCCTCGCGCCCAATCAGTTCGTCAACTACCGGGAGGATACGGAGGCCGTGGCCATCGGTGACGCGCTCTGCGCCGGGCTGACCACTGACGCGGAGAAGTTCGAGGCCATCCGCCTCTACATCCACGACAACTACCAGTATGACTACGAGCGCGCCAGAAACGCGAAAAGCGGCCTGCTGCCGGACATCGACTACTGCACGACCAACAAGATGGGCATCTGTCAGGACCTGTCCGCCATGGCGGCCTGTATGCTGCGCACCCAGGGGATTCCCGCCCGGTTCTGCATCGGGTACATGGGGAACCAGTATCATGCCTGGCTGATGGTGCTCCTTGACGGCAAGGAAGTCCGCTATGACCCGTCCAACGACATCAACGATGTGGTGGTCAACAACTATACCCTGGAACGCTATTATTAAGGAAACCACGAGCAGGAAGGAGATTACAGCATGGCAAGGGTGCAGAAAAAGGAACGCATGAGTTCCCAGGAGCTGAGCAGCTTCTGCATGCAGGTGGCTCTGATGCTGGAGTCGGGCATGACGCTCTACGACGGCATGGAGGCACTGGTGGAGGCCAATCATACCAGCGCGTACGCACAGGTCTACGCCGATGCCGGGAAGCGGCTTCTGGAAACGGGAACGCTGTACGAGGCGCTGAAGGGCGATTCCCACTGGCCTGCCTACCTCGTGGAAATGACGGGCATCGGCGAGCGCGCCGGCAAGCTGGACGAGGTGATGACGGGGCTCTCCGCCTACTATGAGCGGGAGGGCCGCATTCGCCGCGCCATCAGCAGCGCCGTGGCCTATCCGCTGCTGCTGGGCGCCATGCTGCTGCTGGTGGTGCTGGTGGTGCTGATTCAGGTGCTGCCCGTGTTCCGCCGGGTGCTGAACAGCATGGGCATCGCCGCCACCGCCTCGGGCGCCGCCATGATGACGGTGGGCGACGTGATCGGCTGGGTGGTGCTGGCGCTGGGGCTGGTGATTCTGGCGGCGGCGCTGGTGGTCGTGGTGCTGCTGCAGACCGGCAAGCGCGATCAGGTGCAGCAGTTCCTGCAGACCCGGTTCCCTGCGGTGCGCAAGCTGAGCATGAAGCTGTCCGCGTCCCGCGTCGCCTCCGTGCTGAGCATGATGCTCTCCAGCGGCTTCCCGCTGGAGGAGGCGCTGGACATGGTGCCGGCGCTGCTCCCGGACAAGACCGCCGCCCGGGAAATGGAGAAGATCCGCAAGCAGATGAGCGAGGGCACGCCCTTTGGCGACGCCCTGGGCAAGTCCGCGATGTTTGATGAAATCTACGGCGCCATGGTGCGCACGGGCATCGCCACGGGCCATGAGGATCAGGTGATGCAGAAGATCGCCACGGTGTACGAGGAACAGGTCGAGGAGGGCATCTCCAACCTGGTCTCCATCATTGAGCCCACCATGGTGGCGGTGCTGTCCGTGGTGCTGGGCGCGATCCTGCTGTCCGTGATGCTGCCTATGGCGGGCATCGTTTCGAGCATCCTGTAAAGCGGGAGAAGCAGTATGCGTTGTGAGAAAAGAGGTGTGGGCCGGTGAAGGGAAAGGGAGATCATTGGATTCGCGGCATCCTGATCACGCTGATCGTGTTCGCGGTGATCTTTACGGGCGGCGTCATGCTGTTTCGGCACATCGACCGGGTCACGGCGGAGGAGGAAACGGAGATGGTGCGGGAGGCCGTGCGCTCTGCAGCCCTGACCTGCTACGCGGTGGAGGGCGCCTTCCCGCAGGATCTGGCCTATCTGCAGAACCACTATGGCCTGGCCTTTGATGAGAGCATCTATTTTGTGTCCTATGATGCCTTCGCTTCCAACATTATGCCGAGCATCACGGTGATGGTGAAGGGGGATGAGTCCCTTTGACAGACAGAAAGCAGCATCACTCCATCGCCGGGGTCTTTGTGTTCCTGCTGCTGGGGCTTTTCGCGGTCATGTCCATGCTGCTGGTGCTGGAGAGCGCGCAGGCCTATCGCGGCATTGTGGATGCCACCGCCCGGCATAACGATCAGCGGATCATCCATGCCTACATCCGCAACGCCGTCTCCGCGGAGGACTGCGCGGGCATGGTCACGCTGCAGGAGCTGAACGGCCTGCAGGTGCTGACCATCGGCACCCCCCGGGCGGTGGATGGCGAGGCGGACTACGTCAAGTATATCTACTGCTATCAGGGCATGCTGCGCGATCAGTTCGCTTCCACGGCCTATCCCTTTGAGCCGGGCAACGGCGAGGAAATCTGCGCGGTGGAGCGGCTCGACATGACGCAGGAGGGGCAGCTGCTGTGCCTGACGATGACGGATCCGGCAGGCGGCACCTACAGCGAGTGTATCGCGCTGCGGACGCCCGTGGGGGAGGTGAACGCCCGGTGAGGCAGCATTGGAAGCTGAATTCGCTCCTGATGGAGATTCTGATTGCCGTGCTGTTCTTTGCGCTCTGCTCCGGCGTGGTGCTCAACACCATGGTGGCATCCCGCACCCAGAGCATCCGCGCCGGCGAGGTGACGGCGATGCTGAGCGAGGTGCAGAGCCTGGCGGATCAGCTGTACATCGCGGACGACCGGACGGCGCTGCTGCTCGAAAAGGGCTTCGCGGCGCAGGAGAGCGGCGGGTATCTGCTGGAGGGCGAGAGCGGAAGTCTCAGCGTCACGCTCCGGGAGGAGGACGCGGAGACGGGCGTGCTGCGCCTGGCGGATATTCACGCGGTGACGGCTTCGGGTGAAGCCATCGACTTCACCAGCACACGCTTTGTGCCCGAGGAGGTGCGGTGATGCGCAGAGAGTTTCACATCGGCCCCGGTGCCACCTCGCTGATTCTGGTGGCGGTGGTGCTCTGCATGGGTGCCCTGGGGATTCTGAGCATGGTCAATTCCCGGAATGATGTCCGTCTTGCGGAGCGCAGCATCGTCATGGCGGAGGGCGTCAGCACGCTCTACGACCGGTCGGAGCGCTCCCTGGCGGCGCTGGATGCGGCGGTTGCGGCATGGCAGCGCAGCGGCGCGGAGGCGTCGGTGCTATCGTCGCAGCTGCCGGAGGGCATGACGCTGCAGGATGGCGTCGTCCGCTGGCAGGAGACCACGGAGCTGGGACAGACGCTGTGGTGCGCCGCCCAGCTTCAGGAGGCGGGCACGCTGCCCCGGGTGACCTGGAAAGAGCATTACATCATGACCGAAGCAGGATTGGATGGATTGGACGATACAAGATGGAACTGACGAATTTGCTGATTGCCGCGCTCGAAATGGGCGGCGCTGATGTCTTTATCGTTCCCGGCGCCCGTCCCGAGGTGAAGTGCATGAATGTGCTGAAGCCGCTGGACGACACGCGCCTGACGCCTGCGGACGCCGAGTCGCTGGTCCGACAGGCCTATCAGCTTGCGGCGAACCGGGATTTCAACAAGCTGAAGGAGGAGTGCGATGATGACTTCTCCTTCTCCCTTGAGCGCAGGGCCCGCTTCCGCTGCAACGCGTACCGCCAGCGCGGCACCTACGCCGCCACCATGCGCGCCGTGGCCTTTGGTCTGCCCGACCCGGAGGCGTTGCACATTCCCAAGCTGGTCATTGACCTGGCGGAGCACCGCAGCGGTCTGATTCTGGTCACCGGCCCGGCGGGCAGCGGCAAGAGCACCACGCTCGCCTGCATGGTGGACAGAATCAACACCACCCGCATGGGCCACATCATCACCATTGAGGATCCCATTGAGTACCTGCATCCCCACAAGCAGTCTGTGGTGAGCCAGCGCGAGGTGCCCAACGATGTGATGACCTTCGCCCGGGCGCTTCGTGCGGCGCTGCGCCAGGCGCCGGACGTCATCATGGTGGGCGAGATGCGCGACATGGAGACCATCTCCACGGCGGTCACCGCAGCGGAGACAGGCCATCTGGTGCTGTCGTCCCTGCATACGGTGGGCGCCGCCAAGACCATGGATCGCATCATTGACACCTTCCCCTCGGATCAACAGCAGCAGATGCGGGTGCAGCTGTCCACCGTACTGCAGGGCGTGGTGAGCCAGCGGCTCGTGCCCACCGTGGGAGGCGGCCTTGCCCCGGTGTTCGAGGTCATGACCGTAACCCCTGCCATCCAAAACATGATCCGCGAGGGCAAGACCTACCAGATCGACAACGTGATCTACGGCGGTACCATGGGTCAGACCATGATGTCCATGGACAATGAGCTGATCCGCCTCTGCAAGGCCGGTACCATCACCCGTGACACGGCGATCCTCTACGCCAACAACCAGGACATGATGAAAAAGCGCGTCTGATGTGCTCATCCGGCGCGGAGAGAACGCAGCGCCTCCGGAGGGCCCGCGGACGGGCAGCCGCTGAAGGAGCGCTGCGTTTTCCTGTCCGTCGCACGACCGGAAGGAAACAGAAGGAGGAATACCATGGAGCAAGCAGCGGTGATCTATGACTGGTTCGGCTACGCGCTTCCGCTGCGGGAGCGCTATCGCCTCATCCGGGCGGCGGGATTTGACGGCGTGATGCTCTGGTGGAGCAACGACTTCGGACGGGGCGACGCGGGATGGGACAACTACCGGGAGGCCGTGGGGCTTGCGCGGAGCGAGGGACTGCGCATTGAGAACATCCACGCGCCGGTGGCGCCGCAGCACGCCCTGTGGGAGGAAGGCGAGGCAGGGGAGGCGGCGATGGCCTGCTATCGGGGCTGCATGGAGGACTGTGCGACCTACGGCATCCCCACCATGGTCCTCCATCTGCCGGGATGCCACCGGGTGCCCGGCGCGGTGGCGGAGGAGCGGGTGGCGGAGCTTGCGGCCTGCGCGGAGCGGCTCGGCGTGAACGTGGCGGTGGAGAACCTGGGCAACGCGGAGAACGTGGCCTTTGTGCTGTCCCACACATCGTCCCCGCGGGTCGGCTTCTGCTATGACTGCTGCCATCACTGGAACCATGAGCCGGAGGTGGACTATCTCGCACGCTACGGTCAGCGGCTCCTGGCGCTCCATCTGCATGACAACGGCGGCCCCCGGCGTCAGCATCAGCTGCCCTTCGACGGGCAGATTGCCTGGGATGAGGTCATGCGCAGCCTGAGCGCGGTGGGCTACACCGGCCCGCTGGCGCTGGAGCCCATGAACTGGGACTATACCCGGATGAGCCCGGAGGAGTTCCTGCGGACGGCCTATGACCGGGTCTGCCGTCTGCGCGTCCTGGGCGGAGCGGAGAAGTAAAAAACGGAAAAAAGAATAAAGAAAACGACAAAAATGCACAGGAATGTGTTATAATGGAAAGGTAATCATTTGTCAGGCGGTGATCTTTCCATGCGCACGAGAGCAGGGCATCGGAACGTCAGACCGGGGCATGTGCTCCTGGTGCTGCTCATCTATGGCGGATTGCTGACCGGCATGCTGGTGATGGCCTGCAGGCTGGATGCGATGCGGGAGGTGGACGTCAGCGTGGTGGAGACCTCCGGCACGCTGGATCAGGCCATCGTCAGCTACGGCGGGCAGACCTATGTGCGGCGCGCCAGCGTCTCCGTCTATCTGCTGCTGGGGCTGGACGATCAGTCGCCGCGCTGCGCGGACTATGCGCTGGCGCTGGTGGTGGACGAGGATCGCAGAACGATGCAGTGCCTGCCCATCGCGCCGGAGACGCTGGTGCCCCTCGCCGGGGAGGCGGGGGACGCTGCGGTGCGCCTGTCCACGGGCGGCATCACCGAGGGTCTGGAGGAGAGCCGGCGGGCCTTTGCGGAGCAGGTGGCGCTTTTGCTGCGGGCGGAGCCCGACGGCACCATGGCGTTTGAAATGCGCGCCATTCCCACGCTGAACGATGCGCTGGGCGGCGTGGAGATCACCGCGTTGCAGGACTGGAGCGCGCTGGACGAGGCGCTCGTGCCGGGCGCGTCGGTGCGCCTGAGCGGGACGCAGGCGGATCGCTTCGTGCG
>JAEDKS010000107.1 GCA_016295665.1 Clostridia bacterium | reverse complement strand
GGCTGCTGTACCGCTACGACGACAGCTTTTCCGGGCGGATTGCGGCGGATGGCATCCCGCTGCGGGAGCTGCGCCGGGAGAGCTGGTATGGCCTGACCGCCATGATTCCCCAGACGCCCTTCCTCTTTGCGGATACCCTGCAGAACAACATCTGCCTGTACCATCCCTATCCGGAGGAGGAGGTACAGCGGGCAGTCCGGCTGGCGGGGCTGGAGGAGTACATCGGCAGCCTGCCCGAGGGACTGAATACGCCCGTGCAGGACGGCGGGCGCGGGCTGTCCGGCGGACAGCTGCAGCGCATCGCCATTGCACGGGCGCTGGTACGAAAGTGTGAGGTGCTGCTGGCGCGGGACGGACGGTTCGCGGCGCTGTATCGTCAGATGCGCGCCGGGGACGGGAAGGTCACTTCAAGATCGTGACCGGGAAGGTCTCCCGCAGATAGGTCAGCTCCTGTGCGGTGCCGCCGGCGTCCACATACAGGTCGTAGAGCGCCGCGATCTCCCTGCCGGGGAGCGTCAGGGTCATGTGCAGCTCCCCCTCGCCCAGCAGCGTCACGGCGTAGGTGTCCGATTTGGCGCGGGCGATGGCCTTGAGCATGGGCAGGCTCTCGTCGGTGAAGTACACGCTGTAGTCCTCAAAGTAGATCATGTCGTATTCGCTGATGACCGTCTCCACCGGGAAGCAGTAGGTGGTGCCGCCGACGGTGACGCGCAGCTCGCTGGCATACTGGGGCTCCTCCGACTCCAGCCCGATGAGCAGCCGCATCAGCGTGGCGTGGTCGTTGGGACGCTCCACGAAGTCCACATAGGCGCGGACATAGGCGTAGGGCATGTCCACCTTGCCCTCAAAGGGCTGATCCTCCGGGCGGATGATGGTGTTGATCTGGTCGTTGTCCAGATAGACGAGCATGCCCTCGGTGCTCTCCAGCAGGTCGTTGTCCATGTCCGCCAGCGAGGCGGCGGGCAGCAGGAGCAGCAGGGTGAGCAGCAGCAGGATTCCCCGTTTCATGGTATCGTCCTCCCTTCGGGGATGGTTTGCATCCTCCATGTTCGCCGTGAGACAGCTTTTTTCCTGCCGTTTCTTGACAGGGCCGGGGAATGTGTTACAATACTGGAAGAAAATGCTGAGAAAGCTCAGGGGAGGACTTGGTAATGAACCGGGAGAAGAATCCGGCGGTGCTGCCGGAGGGGTATCAGGAGCTGTTCCACATCGACCTGCAGAAGGACCGGAAGCTGATGCTGCTGGTGAACGGCATCGGCCTTGGCCTGTTCGTGGCCTTTGCGCTGCTGGGGCACTTTGCCTTTGTGCCCGTGACCGCCATGTTCGACATGGAGCAGGGCTTCGGGATGTATGCGCTGCGCTTTGCGGTCATGATCGCGGGGCTGGTGGTCTATCTGGTGCTGCATGAGGCGGTGCACGGCGTGTGCATGTGGTTCTTCAGCGGCGTGAAGCCCTCCTTCGGCTTCAACGGCATGTATGCCTGGGCGGGCAGCACCGCCTATTATAGCAAGGTGCCCTACCTCATCATCGCCCTGGCCCCCATTGTGGTGTGGGGCGTGGTGCTGGCGGTGATCTGCGCGGTGGTGCCGCCGGCGTGGTTCTGGGTGCCGTACTTCATTCAGGTGGCGAACCTGTCCGGCGCGGCGGGTGACCTCTACGTCACCGCCCGGTTCCGGAAGCTGTCGGACACCATTCTGGTGAACGACACCGGCGTTGCGATGACGGTGTACGACCGCCCCCGTCAGTGACCGAAGCAAAGCACGAGCACGCCCGTGACGGCAAGCGCGGCGCCCACGATGCGCAGCACCCGCAGCAGCGCGGGGCTCAGCCGGAGGTCGCCCAGCAGCTTCCAGGATTCCGTGACATGCCAGACCTGCGCGGGCCGGAGGGCGAGCAGCAGGCCGATGAGGGTGAGGAAGATACCGGCGATGATGGCGGTGCAAAGAACCCCCTGCCTCCTGAATGGGAAGCAGGGGGTTCGCCCGTCATGCCTTCTTCACGGGCCTGACGTACTTCCAGTAGCGCTCGCAGTCGTGATAGAAGTAGAACACCCGGCCCGGCGTCATGTCCAGCTGGTAGCCGCTGGCGGGGTAGTCGAACTCCTTCATCGCCTTCTCGATGCACGCCTCCACGGCGGCGTTCTCCGTCTCGAAGTCGAAGGGGCCGTGCTCAAAGACGATGTACTCGCCCTCGGGCACCTCCATCAGCTGCATCTGCGGCGGCACCTCGCCGGCGTAGTCCAGGGGCAGGCGCACGCCGTAGGCTTCCGCCAGCGGAATGCCCCAGCTGCAGATGCGGCCCGACGGCTCGTTGATGAACGCCATCAGCTGACCGCTGCCGCTGTCGTCGCCCTCGCCGCCCATGTCGTCCAGCTTGCCTTGGATGCTGTCCAGCAGGCCGCAGATCGTATCGCAGTCCTGACCGGGGATGAGGCTCTGCTTCTGCCAGAAGTCCCAATACCCGATGCTCTCGTAGTTCCGGATGTGAAGGAACTTGTGCGCGGGGATGGTCACAAAGTAGGTCTTGACTTCATTCGTGGGTTTGTTCATGCCTGCTCCTCCTATACCCAGTGTGTAGCAGTCGAAGGGGCGGAGAATGGTGCGCAGCACGACGGGTACGGGATTCCGGCGGTACTCGCCCGGGGTGATGCCGTAGGCCTCCTTGAAGGCCCGGGTGAAGGCCTCGTGGGAGGAGAAGCCGTACTCCAGGGCGATGTCCAGGATGCTGCCATCCGTGTCCCGCAGCCGCTTCAGCGCGAAGGCCAGCTTCCGGTAGCGCAGGTAGTCCCGGAGCTTCATGCCGGAGATCTGCCGGAACTTCCGGGACACATAGCACTCCGAGTAGCCCAGCTTCGCGGCAAGCCGCTGAAGCGTGATGCTCTCATCGCTGCGGCTGCGGATGCAGTCGTCGATCTCATCCACAATCAGCTGAATCATCCGGTACCATTCATGCATAGCAGCACCTTCCTCCGTTCGACTGCACCCATTATACGGCACATCGGGCGTCTCCGCTTGATTCAGCTTGCGCACATCGGGCGCCTCAGTCCTCCGCGCTCACCCGGGACGCCACGTCGCACACCAGACGGAAGGTGTTCATGACGCCCTTCACATGGGTGCGCTCATAGCCGTGGCTGGCGAACACGCCCTGACCGCACAGGGCGAAGCGCACATCCAGACCGGCCTTCAGCGCGGTGGCGGTGTCGGAGGAGTAGCGGGGATAGATGTCCACGGCATAGTCCAGCCCCAGCTGCCTGCTGCGGGCGATCAGGTCGTTGGTCAGGGACCAGTCATAGGGGCCCGCCGAATCCTTGGCGCAGATGGACACCTGGGTCTCGGTGCAGTTCAGGTCGTCGCCCACGCAGCCCATGTCCACCGCCAGCAGATCCTCCACGTCCAGCTGCTGCAGCGCGGAGGCACCGTGGCCCTCCTCCTCGTACACCGTGAAGGCCAGCACGACCCGGCGGCCCGGATGGATGGTGCCCTCCCGCACCGCCCGGGCGACGCCCAGCAGCACAGCGGCGCTGGCCTTGTCGTCCAGGAAGCGGCTCTTGATGTAGCCCTTCTCCGTGACCACGAAGCGCGGGTCGAAGGAGATGATGTCACCGGCGCCGATGCCCAGGGCCTCGGTCTCGGCTTTGGAGGAGGTCTCCTCGTCCAGCACGACCTCCAGGCTCTGGTCATCGCGCTTCTCGCCGGAGATGTCACCCCACACATGGCGGCTGGCGTGGACGCTCTGCACCGTGCCGGTAAAGCGCTTCCCGTCCCGGGTGTGGATGCACACGTTCTCGTTCTCGATGGCGTTGTCGTTGTAGCCGCCCAGCTGGCTGTAGCGCAGCCGTCCGTTGGGCTTCACCGCCCGCACGATGGCGCCCAGCGTATCCACGTGGGCGGAGAGCAGCACGCCGTGCCCGGTGCCGCCCAGCTCGCACACCACCGTGCCCTTGCGCATCTGCCAGGGCTGGAAGCCCAGTCGGGACAGCTCACCCATCAGGTAGGCGGCGGCCTCCCGGGTCATGCCCGAGGGGCTGGGAATGGAGAGCAGATTCTGCATCTGCTCAAGGATGTAGCACTGATCGTTCTTCTGATGGCTCATGGAATCCGGCTTCCTTTCTGAACGCAGGTCTGCCGCGGGACGGATTGGTGCCCGGGGTCTGCTGTGATGAACATGGTCTGCCAGCATCATTCTACTGTGGCGGACAGGGCTTGTCAAGCGCCGGCGCCCGGGGGCGGCACAGAATCTTCACGAAAAATTCATGTGCCATGGGCCCGGAGGCGTGATACAATACTTCCGCGTCCGGGACGCGAAATCTGTGAACGGGAAGCGATGCACCATGGATGTTCCCTGGCTGGTGCCGGATTATTACAGGGAGTTCCGCTGCAAGGGCGGCGCGTGCCGCCATACCTGCTGTGCCTTCTGGCCCATCGCGGTGAGCATGGAGGAGTACTTCCGGCTCATCGGCATGAGCTGCTCTGGGCAGCTGCATCATCAGATCGAGAGCGCGCTGCATATGGTCGAGCAGCCGACGCGGGAGTACTACGCGCAGATCACCCCCAACTGGCAGGGCGAGTGCCCCATGCACCGCCCGGACGGCTGGTGCCAGCTGCAGCTGGAGGGCGGGGAGGAGGCGCTGCCGGAATTGTGCCGGGTCTATCCGCGAAGCCTGCAGTGGGATGGCGTGCGGCGGGTCTGCGTCTGCTCCGCCAGCTGCGAGGCGGTGGTGGAGCGATTGCTGCACCGGGAGGCGCCTCTGCGTCTGGAGACGGAGATGATCGCCGGGCGGCACCCGGAGCTGCGGGAGCATGTGCCCGTGGGTGCCACGGAGGAGCTGCGGCAGCTCATCCTGCTGCTGCAGAACCGCGCCCTGCCCCTGCCGGAGCGGCTGCGGGCCGCCGGGGCCCTGCTGGGGGATGACCCCGGCGCGCCGGGGGATCCCCGGGAGGCCCTGCGGAGCATTGTGGCGATGGCAAAGGGCATGCGAGCGGACAGCCTGTCGCTGCAATACTTCCTCGGGGGCCTGCCGGAGCGCTACGAGGACGATGCGGACGCGGCGCGCTGGGCGGCGGATGCGGCGCTGCTGGAGCGCCTGCTGCCGGACTGGGCCATCCTGCTGGAGCACCTGCTGTGCAACCACCTGTGCTACGACAGCTTTCCCTACGGTGACCCGCGCCTGAGCAGGGCGGAGGCGTATCGGGCACTGGCGGTGCTGTACGCGCTGCTGCGGCTGCTCTGCGTGGGGCTGTGCGCGGAGGCGGCGGACGAGGAGATCGGAGAGCGGGAAGAGCATCTGGTGGACGGGCTGGCGGGGGCATTCCGGTTTGTGGAGCACACGCCCTTTGCCTTCAACGCGGCCCATGACCTGCACCGGCGCGGCCTGCGGGCGGGTGTCCTGCTGGCGCTGTAAAAATGACCGGGAAGAAAATGGCACCCTCCTGCGTTGAATGGATAGAAAAGGAGGTTTTCACCAATGAAAAAGCTGATTCTGCTTGTGACTGCGCTATTGCTGCTGACGCTGCCCTGGGCGGCGCTGGGAGAGGGAGGGGAGGACGCCGGCGTGATCCTGTATGACGGGACGCTGCGGCCCCTGGCCTGCTTCCTTCCGGGCGCGCCCATGGCGGATGCGGGGGACTGGGCGGGCAATCAGCTGCTGCTGGCTGCGGGCTGGCGCTATGCGGCGTTCCCGTCCACCGAGGGCGACCCGAGCAGCGGCTACACCCGGGACGACTGGGGCGAGGCGGTCTCCCCCGAGCGCTTCCCCACCGCCACGGTGCTGCGGGACTTTGCGCTGGAATCCCCCAATGCCATGATGGGCTGGCCCGAGGGCGAGGCGCTGCTGCGGGCGGGGGACACGGTGTACCTGCTGGGCATGGACGCGACACGCTGGTATGTGTATGCGGACGGGCACTACGGCTCCGTGCCGAAGGTGATCTATGACATGGACTTCACGCAGCCGGCAGAGGGCTATCTGGCGGTGGATGAGGCTGCCGCGGCCCGGCTGAAGGCCATGCTGCCGCAGTTCGCGGTCAGCGCGGAGGAGTACCGCCTGATGCGGAACAGCCGGGATGAGCAGGAGGCGGAGGCGCTGGAGACCTACGGCAGCGACCGGCACCTGTGGCCCTGGGCGGTGCAGCTGTCCGTTGCCGAGGCGAACTGGAATGTGGGCTTCTGGAATGACGCAGAGGTGGTCGCTCCAACGCCGGAGGATTTGACGGAGGAGCAGGCCGTGGCGGATGCGCGGGCACTGGCTGCGGAGGTGCTGGGCGATGCCTTCCCATCGGAGACATGCCGCGTGGGCGCCACCTTCCAGTGGGATGGTGACCGGGGACAGTGGCATGTGTGGCTGGTGAGCGAGGAAGACAGGCTGGAGGTCATCTCCCGACCCGCTGGCGCTGTGTTTCAGCGGGATGACAGCCTGCACAGCTTTGACGTGGCCTGTGCGCTGGCGGACTGGTTTGCGGCGCAGGATGCCCGGTGGGAAGAACTGGATGCCGAGCGCGGGGCGTGGATGGACTGGACGCTGGAGGAAAAGCAGGCCTTTGACCCCGACAGCTACGCCCTGCCGGATGCGCGCTGCGTGTCGGCGGAGGCGGCAGTCAATGCCGCGAAGGAGGCCGCTATGGCGGAGGGGCTGCTGGAGGATGTGCCCACCCTGGCGTCGGTGAACTTCCTGCGCTTCCCGGCGGGCTACGCGTCAGAGCTGCCCGGGGTCTATGATGTTCAGCTGTTCCCGGAGGGCAGCAGCTACTGCTGCGCGGCGTATGTGAACCCGCTCACCGGCGCGGTGATGATACTCCTTACGGGCAACGGGTGAGAAAATACCCCATTGTCTTTTGGGCGGAAACGGGGTACAATGGACACAGGAGTTGATTGACATGCTCATTTCGACCAGGGGCCGCTATGCCACCCAGATGCTGCTGGATATTGCCCAGCATCAGGAGGAGGGCTATGTTTCCATGAAGCAGATTTCTGAGCGGCAGGGTCTTTCCAAGAAGTACCTGGAGCAGTTCACCGCGCAGCTGGCGAAGGCCGGGCTGCTGGAGATCAGGCGGGGCTATCAGGGGGGCTACCGCCTGATGCGCTCACCGGCGGAGATCACGCTACTGGATGTGCTGAACCTGACCGAGGGCTCCCTGCATACCGTGTCCTGCTTGGAGCATACTCCCAACCGCTGCGAGCGCTGCGCCTCCTGCCTGACCCTGCCCGCCTGGGCGCGGCTGGATCAGCTGGTGGAGGAGTACCTTTCCTCCGTGACGCTGCAGGATCTGCTGACGCAGGCCGCTGAGCGGCAGGCCCTGCTGTGCCCCGGTGCGCCCCGCGCCGAGGCGGCGGCAGAGAGCGGGAGCGTCTGACGGGGCGAGAAGCGACCGGGAGACCCGTGCACCATGCGCGGGTCTTTTTGCGTGGCAGGAGGGATGTTTTTTTGATGTATATCAGGAAAGTCTATTGATAAAGTAGACAATGACGGGTATAATGTCGTCAATTTACCGAAGGGAGGCGGGCGTCATGACCGGGCTGGTAAGAACCATGCTGCTGAGCAAGGGAAGCTGTCTGAACAGATGTCCCCGGACGCCGGGCACCCGCTTTTCCTGCTGCGGGAGAAATGCGCGTGCCTTTCATGTGGGCCGGATCATGGATCGAATGTCCTGAGGGCTGGGAGAAATTCATAGCGGGAGACCGCATAGGCTGTTTCATCATGAATCGGGGAGGAAGCTGCCATGGCGTATGCCGGAGAGAAGCTGAAGGAATGGTTCATGTGGCTTCATGAGCATCCGGAAACGGGCTTCTCGGAGATGGAAACCACCGCGAAGCTGCGCGGGCTGCTGGAGGAGGCGGGCATCACCGTCCTGCCTACCGGGCTTGAGACGGGGCTCGTCGCCAGAATTGACGGTGCCGGGCCGGGGCACTGCATCGCGCTGCGGGCCGATATGGACGCGCTGCCCGTGGCCGAGGAAACGGGGCTGCCCTATGCCTCGCGATGTCCGGGCAGGATGCACGCCTGCGGACACGATGCCCACGCGACCATGGTGCTGGGCGCGGCGCTGCTGCTGCAGGAGCGCCGCGCGACCTGGCGGGGCAGCGTGCTGGTCGTGTTTCAGCCGGCGGAGGAGCTGGCAGAGGGGGCGCGCAGGGTGCTGGACACCGGGGCCCTGCGGGACGCGGAGCTGTTCCTGGGCGTTCATGTGAGCCCGGGACTGCCGGTGGGTGCCCTCGGCATCAGACCCGGCCCGGCGATGGCGGCGGTGGATCGCTTCGCCATCACGGTGCGCGGACGCGGCACCCATGCCGCGGCGCCGCACAAGGGCGTGGATCCCATCGTGGTGCAGGCCGCGCTGGTGCAGAGCCTGCAGACCATCGTCA
>JAEDKS010000106.1 GCA_016295665.1 Clostridia bacterium | reverse complement strand
AAGTCGGAGCCGCCCTTGCCGCCGCCGATGGGCAGGCCGGTCAGGCTGTTCTTGAGAATCTGCTCAAAGCCCAGGAACTTGATGATGGACAGGTTCACGCTGGGATGCAGGCGCAGGCCGCCCTTGTAGGGGCCGATGGCGCTGTTGAACTGCACGCGATAGCCGCGGTTCACCTGCACCTGGCCCTTGTCGTCAATCCACGGCACGCGGAACAGGATGACGCGCTCGGGCTCCACATAGCGCTCCAGCAGGCCGGCCTTCTCGAACTCGGGGTGCTTGTCGATCACGGGCTGCAGGGTGGTCAGGATCTCCGTGGCGGCCTGAATAAACTCCGGCTCATGGGCGTTGCGCTGCTTGAGCCCCTCCAGGACGCGCTGTGCATAGTTGCTCATATGAATTTTTGCTCCTTTCAAACGGCCAACGCGATGGCGATCGCGTGGGCTCCGACTTCCTTGGCGGAACCGCTTGACGGCGGACACCGGATTCTATTGTACAGAGAATCATGCAGGAGCGCAAGAGCCATCCTGCATTTGCGATGTATTTTTTCAGAAAAGCGCCGGGAAAATGAAGCAAAGGCTGCCTGCCCGTTCGTTGCGGGAAGCAGCCTTTGTGATTCACGCCTCGTCCGAGAGTGCGCACAGGGCGCACCAGGCATGGAGCGCGGCGCCTCGTTCCAGCACGTCCTCGTTGAACACCACGCACTCGTTGTGCATGGGCTTGCCGAAGGCGGGATCCTCCTGCGCCGTGCCGGCACCCAGCAGCAGGTAGCCGCAGGGCACGTCGTAGGTGTAGGAGGCAAAGTCCTCCGAGCCCATGCCGCCCTCATCGTAGAGCACCACGCTCCGCTCACCGAACAGCTCCTTGCCGTAGGCGGCAAAGCGCTCCACGGTGGGGATGTCGTTCTTCAAGGGCGGCGCGGAGGCAAGCTCCGTGACCTCGGCGGTGCCCCGGAACAGACGGGCCGTGCCCTCCGCGATGTCCCGGATGCGCTCCAGAATCCGAGCGCTCAGCTCCCGGTCCATGGTGCGGATGGTGCCCTCCAGCACCGCCTCCTGCGGGATGATGTTGGGCGCCTCGCCGCCGTAGAGGCGACCGATGGTCACCACCGCCGGCTGGCGGGCGGCAATCTCGCGGGAGGTGATCTCCTGCAGGGACAGGTGGATGTGAGCGGCGATGTTCAGCGGATCCACGCCGTTTTCCGGCATGGCGCCGTGGCAGCCCGTGCCCCGCACCACGATGCGGAACAGGGTGCAGCCCGCCATGCACACGCCCCGCCCGCACAGCAGCAGCCCGGAGGGGGTGCCGGAGTTGACGTGCAGCGCCAGGCCCATGTCCACCTTCGGGTTCTCCAGCACGCCGGCCTTCAGCATGGCCTTCGCGCCGGTGAAGCCCTCCTCGTCGGGCTGGAACACCAGCTTCACCGTGCCCTTCAGCGCGGACTGGAACTGCCGCAGCAGCTTCGCCGCGCCCAGCAGCATGGCGGCGTGCATGTCATGTCCACAGGCGTGCATGCTGCCGTTTTCCGACTTGAAGGGCAGGTCGGTTTTGTCCGTGATCTTCAGCGCGTCCATGTCGGCGCGCAGCAGGATGCAGCGGCCCGTGTCCTCGCCCGTGATGGTGGCGACGATGCCGCTGTCGCAGATTTCCCGGGGCTCGTAGCCCAGCTCCGTGAGCCGCCGCTTCACGTAGGCGGCGGTTTCAGGCAGGTGGGCGCCCACCTCCGGATGCTGATGCAGCTGACGGCGGTCGGCAACGATGTCCTCCCGAATGGCGGAGGCGGCCTGAAGCAGGTCGGATGCGGTAGGTTTCATGGAATCGGCTTCCTTTCCTTGCAAGCGTGGAGGCGATGCTTCCCCGCGTGATTGGTTCCGTACAGAACGATTATACCCATTTTCCCCGGGTTTGTCACCTGCTTTTTGCAGCCTGAGGGAAGAAAAGGCGCCAGGGACAAAAACAGGGAAAAAACAAACGACGGGGAAAGAGGGAGCTTGACAGCGCTTTTCCGATGCACTATAATAAAGCCATAAACCTACGATGCAGGAAAAAGTCGGACGCGGCCCGGCTAAAGCGATGGGTGGATGGTGAGAGCACCCGGCGGGCTTCCGAGGAATATGGTCTGCAGAGGGCGGTCACAAATAGGCCGACGTGAGATGGACGTTACCCATCACGGATATGATGGTATCCGGCTGAGGGGCGCAGGCCCGAATCAAGGTGGCACCGCGAAATGGAAATTTCGCCCTTGAACAGCTGTTGTTGACGCTGTTCAGGGGCTTTTGTTTTTCTCTGAAGGAGGGATGCCTGTTGGCTACGGAAAAGATCGTCATTCTGGGGGCGGGGCATGTGGGCAGCCACTGTGCCCATGCGCTGGCCTCCTGCGGCATCGGCAGGGAGATCGTGCTGGTGGATGTGGTGCCGGACAAGGCGGCGGCACAGGCGCTGGACATCGCCGATACGCTCTCCTTTGCAGATCACGCGGCGGATGTGCGGAGCGGCGACTATGCGGACTGCGCGGACGCGGCCCTGGTCGTGGTTGCCATCGGCGAGCCCCGTAAGCCCGGTCAGACCCGGCTGGATCTGCTGGACAGATCGGTGGAGCTGCTGGATGTGCTGGTGGAACAGCTGCGGCCCTATCCCATCGCCTGCCCGGTGGTGACCATCACCAACCCGGCGGACATCGTGGCGGATTACCTGCGCAGGGCGCTGGGGCTGGATCGCACGCGGTGCTTCTCCACGGGCACGCTGCTGGACACCGCACGGCTGGTTCGGATTCTCAGCGAATTGACCGGCGTGGATCGCCGGAGCATTCAGGCCTTCGCCATCGGTGAGCATGGCGATTCCGCTGCTGCCGCCTTCTCCGCAAGCGTCATCGGCGGCCTGCCCTTTGACAGCTACGGACTCGACCGCGAGGACATCCTGCGGCGGGTACACGGCAGCGGCATGGACATCGTGTGCGGCAAGGGCTCCACGGAGTTCGGCATCGGTCGCGCCCTGTGCGCGTTGGCGCAGTGCATCCTGCGGGACGAGAAGCGCGTGCTGCCCGTTTCGGTGCTGCTCTGCGGCGAGTATGGGCAGCAGGGCGTACACTGCGGCGTCCCCTGCCGCATCGGCAGGAACGGCATAGAGGCGGTCATCGAGCTTCCCCTTGCCCCCGGAGAGCAGGAGCAGCTGAACCGCTCCTGCGAGATCATCAGAACCCATATTGCGCGGGCCGCGCAGGTCCATGCTGGGAATAGAAGGTAAAAAAGAAGGAGGAACCCCACCATGAAAAAGCTGTCTGCGATCATCCTGTCCCTTGCCCTGCTGCTGTTTTGCACCACGGCCCTTGCGGATACGTACCGCATCGCCATCGTGCAGCCCATGAGCCACACCTCGCTTAACCAGATCCGTGACACCATCGTGGCGGAGCTGAATGCCTCCGGTCGCGACATCGAGATTCTCCTGGGGAACGCCAACGGCGACACCGCGTCGCTGCCCACCATCCTGAGCAACTACCGCGCCTCGGGCATCGACATGGTGATCCCGATTGCCACCTCCACCGCCCAGTCGGCGAAGGTCGTGTTTGAGGGGGACGAGCTGCCCATCGTGTTCGCGGCGGTGGCTGACCCCGGCGCCGCGGGCATGACCGGTGAGGGCTGCGAGTTCATCACCGGCGTCTCCAACAACATCCCTGCGGCGGAGATTGTGAAGCTGATCTTCAACTTCCAGCCCGACTGCGGGAAGATCGGCTTCCTCTACACCTCCAGTGAGGTCAATTCCGTGTCCACCATCAACGCTGCCAAGGCCTACTGCGACGCGGAGGGCATCGCCTATGTGGAGGCGTCCATCTCCAACCTCTCCGAGCTGCAGCCTGCGGTGGAGTCCCTGATTGCCAAGGGCGTGGATGCCCTGTACACGGGCAACGACAACTCCATCGCCTCCGCCATGGCGACCTACACCGACGTGGCCTACACCGCCGGCATCCCCGTCTACTGCGGCGCTGACTCCATGGTGGCTGACGGCGGCTTCGCCACCATCGGCGTGAACTATGTGCAGCTGGGCGAGCAGGTTGCCGCCATGGTGCTGAAGATCATGGACGGCGCGCAGCCCGCCGAGCTGCCCTACGAGGTGCTGGCTGATTATGCCCGCTTTGTCAACCTGCAGGCGGTGGAGCGCTTCGGCGGCGAGTTTGCCGAGGCGGCCTTCGAGGGCTACACCGTGCTGGTGGAGGCCGACGGCACCAGCCACTTCGGAGAGTAATCCGAAAAACAGGGCGGCGGAGCCCCTGCGGTTCCGCCGCCCATGAACCTATGCTGAAGGAGCTGCTTCTCCATGACCATGCTGCTGAATCTGCTCATGTCCGCGCTGAGCCAGGGCATGCTTTACGCGCCCATGGCGCTGGGCGTGTTCGTCACCTTCCGGATTCTCAGAACGCCTGACCTGACCGTGGACGGCAGCTTCGTCTTCGGCATGACCGTCTGCGCCGCCGTGACCATCGCGGGGTACCCGATTGCCGCGCTCCTCTGCGGGGCGCTGGCGGGGGCGCTGGCGGGGCTGTGCACGGCGCTGCTGCAGACGAAGGCGCGGGTGGAGCCCATTCTCTCCGGGATTCTCGTGTCCACCGGGCTGTACACGATCAACTACGCGGTGCTGGGCGGGCAGAGCAACCTGTATCTGCAGCGTGCGGTGACCAACGCCCAGGGCGCGGTGGTGAACGAGTCCTGCCAGACGATCTACCGCATGCTCAGCCAGCGGCTGAAGGGCGTGGGCGGCCTGCTGAAGGATGCCAACACGCAGGTGCTGCTGCTCACGCTGGTGCTGGTTGCCGTGCTGGTGGCGGTGCTCGCCGTGTTCTTCTTCACCAGACCCGGCATGGCCATCCGCGCCACCGGCGACAACGAGGAGATGGTTCGCTCCTCCTCCATCAACGCCGACCGCATGCGTACCCTGGGCGTGATGCTGGCGAACGCGCTGGTGGCCTTCTCCGGTGCGCTGCTCTGTCAGCAGCAGCGGTATGCCGACCTGAACTGCGGCAACGGTATGCTGGTCATGGGCCTGGCGTCGGTCATCATCGGTCAGGTGCTGGGCGGAAAGCGCGGCGTGATCGCGGGGCTTCTGAGCGCGGTGGGCGGTTCGCTGGTCTACCGCATCGTGCTGCAGCTGGCCTATCGGCTGGACATGCCCAGCTATTCGGTGAAGCTCCTGTCCACGCTGATTGTCATTCTGGCGCTGACGCTTCCCCGGCTGCGCAAGGGGCTTTCCCGTCAGCTGAAGAAGGGAGGTGCCCGCCCATGAGCAGCAGTCCGCTCTCGATTCAGTCCCTGACCCACCGCTTTGAGGCCGGCACGGTCAACGAAAAGCTGGCGCTGGATCACCTGTCGCTGGAGGTGCCCGCAGGGCAGTTCGTGACGGTGCTGGGCTCCAACGGCTCCGGCAAGACCACGCTGTTCAACATGATTTTGGGCAAATTGTACCCTGAGGAGGGGCACATCCTGCTGGATGGGGAGGACATCACCCGGCAGAAGGACTTCAAGCGCGCTCTCAACATCGGCTGCCTGTACCAGAATCCCCTGCGGGGCACCGCGCCGGATATGACCATCGAGGAAAACCTGGCCCTGGCCTACACCCGCAAGGCCTCCCGGTCGTTCTTCGCTGTTAACCGGAAGGACAACCGCTACTTCCGTGACCTCCTCGCTACGCTCGGCATGGGGCTGGAGGATCGGATGAAAACGAAGATGGGGCTGCTCTCCGGCGGACAGCGGCAGGCCGCCTCGCTGCTGATGGCGACCGTCGCCCAGCCCAAGCTGCTGCTGCTCGATGAGCACACCGCCGCCCTGGACCCCGGCGCGGCGGAGAAGGTGATGGCGCTGACGGAGTCCATCGTGGCCCGGGACGGAATCACCACGCTGATGGTCACCCACGACATGGACTACGCGCTGCGGGTCGGCAGCCGCACCATCATGCTGGACGCGGGCCGGATTGTGCTGGACCTGTCCGGCGAGGAGCGGAGCCGGATGACCTCCGGCGCGCTGGCGGAGCTTTTCTACGCCAGGGGCAAGACGCCCCGGGCGGAGCGGAACTGAAGGAACACAAAAAGGGCAGCCATGACGGTCATGGCTGCCCCGGGGAAGGGGAGACCCTTCCTTTTTGATTGAGAACCGGCGGGGGAGTGATCAGACGTACTCCACCACGTCCGCCCAGCGCATGAGCAGCGCCTTCTCCTCAGCGGAGACCTTGCTGTTGGCGAGCTGCGCGGCGGCGACGATGGGAATCCACTTCTGGACGTACTGCTTGGCGGTGTCGCTCTTTTTGCAGTACAGATCCATGTAGGCTTCCGCCACATTCTTCTTGCCGTCCAGCCAGAACAGCAGGTAGGTGCGGGCCACATCGGCGGAGGCGTTGCCCTGCGCGGCGTGGGCCCAGTCGATGATGTAGGCGGTGTCGTCGGGGGTGATGATGATGTTGGAGGGGTTGAAGTCGCCGTGGCACAGCTTGTGGTGACCGTGCATGGCGTCCAGACGGCAGTGCAGGTCATAGCGGTTGGTGGCCTCCAGACCGCTGGCGGAGATGCGCTTCTGGAGCTTCATGTTCAGGTCGTTGAGCAGGGGGCTGCTGTGACGCAGCACCTCCATCTGCAGCTCCACGAAGCGGTTCAGGTAGGCTTCCAGCTGGTCGGGGTTCTCATCCATCAGCTCCTGCAGGGTCTTGCCCTCGATGAAGTCGCTGACGATGGCCCATTTGCCGTCCACCATGGTCACAGCCTGCAGCTTGGGGATGTTCAGACCGGTCTCCTCCACGCGGGCGGTATTCAGGGCCTCGTTGAGCACCTCCGCCTTGGAATAGTCCTCGCTGAACACCTTCATCATTTTATCGCCATCGCGGTAGATCGTTTTGTTCGGGCGCTCGGCAATGATATGGGTCAGATTCATGCGTCTTGCCTCCTTGTCGTATGGGATGACGAATGCGTTTTTCTGTAAATTCGCCATGCCGCCGCTCTTTTCCTGCTTTGGTGGGAAAAAGATGGTTTTTTTCCATCCCCGGCGGAAAGGAGCGGGCGGCGCGGGGCGAATTACCTGCCGTAGTAGGCGTTCAGATACATGGTCTTGATCTCGCTCATCAGCGGATAGCGGGGGTTGGCGCCGGTGCACTGGTCGTCGAAGGCATCCTCCACCATCTGGTCCAGGGTGGACAGGAACTTCGCCTCATCCACACCATACTCGGCGATGGTGTCCTTGATGCCAACCTTGTGCTTCAGCTCGTGCACGGCGGTGATCAGGTTCTCCACCTTCTCGTCGTCGTTGGCGCCGGTGATGCCCAGGGCGGAGGCGTACTCGGCATAGCGGGCCTTGGTGTGCGGATAGGCGTACTGCGGGAAGGTGCCCATCTTGGTGGGAACCTCGGCGCTGTTGAAGCGGATAACCTCCTCAATCAGCAGCGCGTTGGCGACGCCGTGGGGCAGGTGGTGATAGGAGCCCAGCTTGTGCGCCATGGAGTGGCACACGCCCAGGAAGGCGTTGGCGAAGGCCATGCCCGCCATGGTGGCGGCGTTGGCCATATGCTCGCGGGCCTCGGGGTCGTTGGGGCCGTCGTCATAGCAGCGGGGCAGGTACTTGAAGATCTCCTTGCCCGCCTCGATCGCCAGCGCGTCGGTGTAGGGGGTCTGCAGCATGGCGGCATAGGCCTCGAGGGCATGGGTCAGGGCGTCGATACCGGAGGCGCTGGTCAGGCCCTTGGGGGCGTTCATGTGCAGGTCGGCGTCGATGATCGCCATGTTGGGCATCAGCTCGTAGTCAGCCAGCGGGTACTTGGTGCCGGTGCGCTCGTCGGTGATGACGGCGAAGGGCGTCACCTCGGAGCCGGTGCCGGCGGAGGTGGGAATGGCGATGAAGTAGGCCTTCTCACCCATCTTGGGGAAGGTGTACACGCGCTTGCGGATGTCGGAGAAGCGCATGGCCATATCCAGGAAGTCCACCTCGGGATGCTCGTAGAGCACCCACATGATCTTGCCAGCGTCCATGGCGGAGCCGCCGCCCAGGGCGATGATGACATCGGGCTGGAAGGCCGCGATCTGCTTGGCGCCCTCCTTGGCGCAGGCCAGGGTGGGGTCGGGTGCGACATCGAAGAAGCAGGAGTACTGGATGCCCATTTCCTCCAGCTTGTCGGTGATGGGCTTGGCGTAGCCGTTCTTGTACAGGAAGGAGTCGGTGACCAGGAAGGCCTTCTTCTTGCCCATCACGTTCTTCAGCTCGTCCAGAGCCACGGGCAGGCAGCCCTTCTTGGTGTACACCTTCTGGGGGGCGCGGAACCAGAGCATATTCTCCCTCCTCTGGGCAACGGTCTTGATGTTGATGAGGTGCTTCACGCCCACGTTCTCGCTCACGGAGTTGCCGCCCCAGGAGCCGCAGCCCAGCGTCA
>JAEDKS010000105.1 GCA_016295665.1 Clostridia bacterium | reverse complement strand
CACGGCGCTGTGGTGCGTGGCGGATTTGCGGCGCCTGCCCTTCGCGGACGGCGCGTTCACCGCCGTGCTGGACGTGCTGACCCCTGCCAGCTACGACGCCTTCCGGCGGGTGCTGGCGGAGGACGGGGTGCTCATCAAGGTCTACCCGGGCGGCGGCTACCTGCAGGAGCTGCGGGAGGCCCGGGGCCTGCCCCGCTACGAGGAGGGCCGGGTGGATGCCTGGCTGCGCGAAAAGGCCCGCTGGCTGGATGCCCGGCGGGTCACGGTTGCCTGGCCCGTGGACGCGGGGCTGTGGCGCGACTTCGTGTGGATGACGCCCCTCAACCAGGATCTGTCCGACGGGGAGAAGGAGCGTCTGGCCCGGGAGCCCCGAGAGACGGTGACCATCGACCTGAACGTGGCGGCGGTGCGGCTGTGAGCGGCGCGACCGGCGCTCAGATCATCCGATCCAGCACCAGCCCCCAGTGCACCAGATGGGAGATGATGCGGGGGTTCCTCCGGTACAGGGCGGCAGCGGCGCGGTAGATGCCGTTCTGCAGCGCGCTCTCCGGCAGCAGCCGGTCGATGGTGGCGAGGGTCTCCTGCCACTCCTCCGGCACGGTGTCGACGCCCACGTGCTCCATCTTGCCCAGCAGGTTGCAGGCAAAGGACAGCGCCGCGTCGTTCGCCAGCGGCACCAGCGCCGGGTGGTGACGGGACATGAAGTCGGCGTAGTACAGCCGGGCCTCCAGCCCGTCCATCTGATGGCGGATGTTCACGGCGGTGGACACGCTGCCCTTGTGCACCAGATAGTGGTACACCGGCACGTTGACCACGGCGCAGCTGCCGGCGGCCTCCAGCACGTCGGGCATGATAAAGTTGTCCTCGTAGATCTTCCCCTCCGGGAAGCGGAGCTCATCGAACAGGTCGCGGCGGAACAGCTTCGTCCACATGTGGCACAGGAACTGCCCGTCGGTGAGGAAATAGCGCTGTACCTCCTCCGTGGTGCGCAGCACGCAGGGCTTCGCGCCCACGGTGCGCCGGAAGGGGATGGGCTTCACCGGATGACACTCCACATAGGCGCCCATGCTCATGGCGACGTCGTTTTCCAGCGCCGCGGTGACCAGGGTGTGGATGGCGGTGGGAACCAGCTCGTCGTCGCTGTCCATGGAGGCGATCCATTCGCCGGTGGCGGCGTCGAGCCCGGCGTTCCGGGCTGCGGAAACGCCCCGGGTCTCCTGACGGATCAGGCGAAAGCGGCTGTCCCGGTTCAGATACTCCTGCGCGATGGCGATGGTCTCGTCGGTGGAGCCGTCGTCGATGAGCAGCACCTCGAGGTTCGCATAGGTCTGCGCCTGAACCGAGTTCAGGCTGTTGCGCAGGTAGGGAGCGGACTGATACATGGGAACGATGACGGAGACCAGCGGCTGCCGGTCGATCATCATGCTTGCATTGGTGGCCATGGCTTCGATGCTGCCTCGCGCGGCGGCTCCTTTCTCCGCCGGGGATGCCGGCGGAATCGTGTCCATTTTCTGTTCAAAACTGACAACAACATTATACGCCACTTTCCACCTCCCCGCAAGGCGGAAAGGATGAAAACTTGATGAGAAAAACCCGGGGCTACAGGCCGCGCGCTTTGATCTCGTCCGCCAGAAAACCGCAGCGTTCCGGCAGCTCCCGGGCACAGGAGGCCACGAAGGCATCCAGCTGCCCGGCGGAGAGGTGCGTGGGGCGCGGCACGACCCGGGCGACACCCTCCCGGTAGAAGTCAAGGATGAATCGGCGGCGCAGGGCGAAGGCATCGGGCGGGAAGAAGTCCAGATACACGTTTTCCGGGTGCGGATACGTCCGGTAGCGCCGGTAGGCCGGAAAATCCGGATGCGCCTTCAGGTACAGGAAATCCAGATCATACCAGTCTTTCTTGACCTGCCGCCAGAAGGTGCCCCGGTCGGCGGCGTGGAGCGCCGGCTGCCACTGAACGGCAAGGGGCAGGATGTCGCGGCGCCACAGCTTGTCGGTGAGCAGATGGATCAGGTAGCCGTAGTGGAAAGCCCAGGCGTCCGCACTGCAGGCCGCCCGCTTTGCCGGGGAAAAGCAGCGGGAGAGAAAGACCTCCTCATGGATGCGCTTCTCCCCGGTGGCATCGGGGAAGCGGAAGTGGGAGATGTCCTTGTCCGGCACATACCGGCTCCCGTCGTCCACGGGCAGACCGCTGTCCGGGGCCATGTTGCCCAGAAGAAAGGCACCGTGGTGCTGCGGCTGCAGCTGGTCGCAGAGCCGCTCTGCCACCCGCAGGTGGATCATCCAGGTCGCCGTGGGACTCGCCTCCTTTGCATGACAGGTCAGACCGGGCCGCTCCCGGTCTCCGGCAGCACGATCCGCAGCACCTCGTCCATCAGGCGGTAACGCATCTCCCGGGTCATCTGCCACCGCCACCGGGGATCGTCCTCCCGGAGCGGGTGGCAGTCGGATACCATCAGGACGGCGGCGGTCTGCACGCCCAGGAGCGGGCTGACGCTGAACATGGCGGAGGTCTCCATATCCACACCCACGGCGCCCTTCGCCCGCCACAGCGCCTCCTTGCGGAAGGTCTGCCGGTAGACGCCGTCCGTGGTCACGATGGGCAGGGCCCTTGCCCCGGGGATGCGCAGCAGCTGCGCGTGGAGCGCCAGGTCGGGCCGGGCCTCGTCGATGGTCTCGTGGTAGTGCAGGGAGGTGCCCTCCTCCACGAAGGCGGCGGTGGGCACGACTAGGTCACCGGGGGCTAGCTCCGGCACGAAGGCACCGCACATGCCCAAGCAGTACACCCGCTTCACGCCCATGGCGGCGATGGTCTCCAGCGTGTCCACCGCCTGAGGCGCGCCGCGCCCGCCATCCAGAAAGCAGGGGCCGTTCCCCAGCTGCACACCGGCGTGCCCAGCAGAAAGCGCGGCAGCTTCGGCATCAGCAGGCGGCAGTCCGGGCGGGCCTGCAGGTGCTCCGTGCCACTCATGAAGAACGGCAGCGCCGTGTCCGGCAGCGTCGAGGGCGCGTCCGGGGCGTGGGTGCTGTCGATGTTGGCGCGGGCGGTGAGGACGGCGGGGGAGGAATCGTCGGGCAGCTTCCACATGGCGGGCTCCTTTCTCCTGCGGGGCGGGGCATCCCCGCCGCATGGGTTCATGATAGCATGGGGCGGCGGAAATGTCAAACGGGGGACGCGAAAGCCCCGCGCATCGCTGCGCGGGGCCGGGGATTACGCCTCCCTTCTGCGGACGGGATAGCAGATCTCCGTCACGAAGCGGCTGGCGTCCTGCGTCTCATGGGGGCTGACGTGGTAGATGTTGAAGGGCGTGCCGGACAGCTCGTAGCCGTTCTGACAGACCCAGTCGGCCACGGCCCGCATGGCATCGTCGAGGCCCAGATAGGAGCCGTTGTGCACCGTGGAGGCCACGGTGACGGCGGGCTCCCGCTTGAAGCGGACGTGCGCGGTGTCGGTGTAATGGCCCCGCACGGTCTTTTGCAGCTCCACGTCCACATCGTGCTCCTTGAACCCGTCATCGTGGTAGAGCACACAGCAGAGGCAGGGGTCATCGGGAATCAGGTTCTGCGGCGCGGTCTCCTCGGTCAGCACGCTCCATGCCAGCCCCTCGGCGTCATAGGCGGGGAGGGTCATGCGCAGGGAGGCCACCTGGCGCTCCGGAATGGTTTTCAGGGACACAAGATATTTCATGGGCGTTCCATCCTTTCTCAGTCGTGTTCGGGCTGTGTCCAGAAGCCGCAGCTGATGGGCCACTTCCTCGGCCCGGGCCCGGAGCACCGCCTCTTGCCCGTCCAGCAGGCGGGCGAGGTGGGCCGGGTCATCCCCGTGGCACAGGGCCTCCGCGATGGCGGTCAGGCCAAGGCCCATCTCCCGCAGCGAACGAATCTGGGTCGCCGTGCGGAGCTGGGCCTCGGTGTAGTACCGGTAGCCCGTCATGGGGTCGATGTCGGCGGGGCGCAGCAGGCCGATTTCATCGTAGTGCCGCAGCATGCGGATGCTGACTCTGGACAGCCTGGAAAAATCACCGATCTTCAGCATGGGGGACGTCCTCCGTCTTTGGTTCCTGAGCTCATCCTGATGATAAGCCCTGCCACAGGGGGAGAGTCAAGAGGAAATTTCACGGACACAAAACGGGCCGGTCATGCCCTGTGGCATACCGGCCCGGTACGGGGGTTACTTGTTCTCGCTGTCGTCCTTCAGGGCATCCAGCGCCTCCTGGGCGGCGTCGGCGTCCTCCTCATGGGCGGTGCGGCGACGGCGCTGGAAGGGGTGCTCATCGGCTGCAGCGTCAGCCTTCGGCGCTTCCTGAGCGCTGTCCGTCTCTCCGGCGGGCGCCGCTTCGGACGCGTTGTCAGAGGCCGGGGTGGGCGTGCTGTCACCGCTGTCGTAGGCGTCGGGGTTCCCGTTGGCCTGCTCGTAGTCGCGGATGCTGGGCTGATCCAGACGATCGCCGGAGCGGCCCGCCGCGAAGGTGATCCGGCGGATGATGCCCGCCAGTGCCAGCAGCGCGGCGACGCCCGCCAGCGCGCCCAGCACGATCATGGCGATGCGCAGCACCTGGGACGCGGTGTCGTACCACGCGGGCACCACCGCCTCCGTGGGCAGGGGCTCATAGCTGGGCTCCACGGGCACCGCGATGGGCACCTCCGTGGGCTCCGCCGTGGGCAGCGCGTACTGAATGGTGACGATGTTGCTCTCGAAGGTCTGGGTCTCCTTCAGCTGATCCACCACCGAGGCGGTGAACTGGAACTTGCCGGTGGTCTCCACCTTCACGTCCCGCACGAAGGAGCGGGTCTCGCCCGCCAGCAGGGTGGGGAAGGTGTACAGCGTCATGCCGCTCGCCTTCACGGACACGTTGGTCATGTCGGCGGTGGTCAGGTTGGTGACCTTTGTGGTGAACTTCACAATGCCGGGCAGGGTGTAGATCGTATCGCGATCCACGCTCAGCTCCACCTGCAGGTTGGGCACCTGGGAGGGCTCCACGGCGGTGATGGTCACCCGCTCCGTGGCGGTCTCGATCTCATCACCGGCGGTGTCCGTGCCACGGATGACGAGCTGGTAGTCCACCGTGTCCACCACGGTGACCTCCTTCTCCAGCGTCACCGACTTGCCCGCGGGCACGGTCTGCCCTGAGAACAGCTCGCCCAGCACGGCATCGCTGACGGTCACGTTGGTGTAGTCGGTCTTGCCGGAGTTCTTCAGCGTCAGGGTCAGCTTGACCACATCGCCGGGTACGCCGCCCTTCTTGTCGGCGGTCAGGGTGCCCTTCAGGTTGATGACGCCGTACTTGACCGTGGCGGACTCCACGCGGCTGGTGTGGCTCTTGCCACCGGCGTCATAGGTGATGGTGGCCTGGGAGGTCAGGTTCTTCTTCTTCATGGTGGCGGTGAAGGTGTAGCTCGCCTTCTCGCCGGCGGCAATGGCAGCAATCTTCCCCGTGGAGGAGGAGATGTCGCTGCTTTCGGTGATGACCAGGTTGCTGATGGGCAGGGTGCCGGTGTTGATGATGCTGTAGTTCACGGACACCTGCTGTCCCTCGCCGGCGGTGGTGGGCATGATGGTGCGTACCACCTCAATGGAGGCCACGCCGCCCTCATAGGTCACCTGACGGGCCAGGCCCTTCAGCTTCTTGATGACCTCGCCCTCGTCGCCGGTGATGCTGTAGCTGAGCTTGAACATGAACACGCCCGCCTCCAGCTCCTCCTGCGTCACCGTCCACTTGCCCGTCCAGGACGCGGAGGTGCCCGCCGCCAGGGTGGGCGTACCGAAGTCCTCCACCTGCTCGCCGCTGGGGTAGTACAGCGTCATGGGGCCCGGCAGGTCAGCGTCGCTGGTGTTGGAAATCTGGATGCTGACATCAATCTCTGCGGGCTGGGTAAAGGTGCTGTTGCTGATCTGCATGGTGATGGCCACCGGATCCTCCACAGCATAAGCCGCGCCGGTGAGCATCAGCAGCGCGGAGACCAGAAGCAGCAGTACCATCAGCCGATTCTTCATATCGTCAAGCAGGACGGAAGCCCCTCCGTCCCTCCTCCTTCCAGGTTCGGGCATGCACAGGCGTCCTTGCGGCCCGTCCTGTGAATCTATCCTTCCTATGCTATTGTACTCGTGAAGGGGTATCTCTGTCAAGAGCATATGTGAAAAAAGTTGTAAACCTTCCGCAATCTCCTTGTCACATTCCGGCGCGGCGCGGGCCGGGGCTTCCCGGGCGGCAAAAGGAGAAACAAACCGTTCAGTTTTTGTCTGAACGGCTTCAATCCTTGCTCAATTTTGCGCAATCCCTGTACAAAGTCCGCGCAAAATGGTATATTAAAGACAAATCGGAACAGCATCCCGGTGGAGCCACTGGCGGAGGGAAATGAAACGGTATGGAGGATCACAGCAGCTACGGCAGCGCGCTGGTGGACGCTGCCATGAACGGCGCGGAGGAGTTCGTGAACTACCCTGAGCGCGCCACGACCAGAGTCTGGCACGGCTTCGTGCCCGACCATTATGCCCGGCACTGGCACGGGGATGTGGAGATCATCATGACCCTGAAGGGCTGCGTGCGGGTGACCGTGGGGGAGGATCCCTTCCGGGTCAAGGAGGGGGAGGTGCTCATCATCCCCGCGGGGCAGTCCCACAGCCTGACCATGGGGCAGGACAGCGAGCGGTACCTGTACCAGTTCCAGCTCAGCCCGGTCATCGGCATTCATGATTTCGCGCTGCTGCGGCGGCTGCTCATCACGCCGCTGTATCTGACCCGGGAGCTGCCCGTGACCGGGCCGGTGCGGGCGCTGCTCACCGAGGTCGCGGAGGAGGCGTGGTATCGGGACGGGCTGTCCGACCTGAACATCTACAGCTGCTTCCTGCGCATGTATGCGCTGCTGGGCCGCGCCTGGAAGAGCGGGCAGCTGTCGGGGCTGTCCTCGCCCAAGCGCACCGCCAATCAGGTGGTCATCGACGACGCGGTCAACTACATCACCCGCCACTACATGGAGCCGGTCAGCCTGGACTTCCTGGCACGCAGCGCCAGCTTCTCCCGGTGCTACTTCTCCCGGATCTTCCGGCGCTACACCGGCATGACTTTCACCCAGTTCCTGACCCGCAAGCGGCTGTCCGTCGCCGGTCAGCTGCTGGTCTACTCCGACCTGCCGGTGTCCCAGGTGTGCATCCAGTCGGGCTTTGCCAGCCTCGCGACCTTCACCCGGGTGTTCCGGGAGCAGCTGGGCATGTCGCCCTCGGCGTACCGGCGCGCCTGCCGCGAGCGGGACCGGGACGCGCAGAACGCCATGCTGCCGCCGCTGCCCGGCATTCAGTCCCCCACCGGGGCCGGCGGGAAGCGGACAGGAGAGGCCCGGCCCTCCCTTGCACCCGGTGAGCCCGAGCCGGAGGAAGGGGACGTCCCCGACGGAGCGCCGGGCGAGGCGGAGGAAACCGGGGACGGGGACATCGGAACGATCTGACCACGGGCACCCCGGAGGAAACGGGACGAGGAAATAAGGATAAAGGAAGAAGATAAGGAGGCTTTCCCATGCTGCGAGTACTGTGTCTGCTGCTTGTTATCGCCCTGCTGATGCCCTGCGCGTCCCTCGGCGAGGGCGCGACCCTGCTGCCCTATCACAGCGATTTCTCTGCGGGGGATGATGGCTGGTATCCCCGCTCTGCCGGCGGGGCGACGGGCTACGTGCAGGACGGCGCCTACTGGATCACCGGGCGCACCGCGTCCTGGAACTCCCCGGGCCATGCCTTTGCCCTGACCGCCGGCAAGGAGCATCACATCAGCGTCGATGTGTACCACGAGGAGGCCGGAGCGGTGACCTTCATCCTCTCCGTGGAGAAGGTCGTGAGCGGCCTGACCAGCTATGAGAACCTGGTCACCGCCGAGGTGCCGGGCGGCGTGTGGACAACCCTGTCCTGCGATTACACCCCGGCGGCCTGCGACAGCTATGTGCTGTATGTGGAAACGAAGGGCAGCGGCACGGTCAGCTACGCCATCCGCGACTTCGACGTGTATCAGAAGTCCTCCCGGTACGACTTCTCCCTGCCGTCCTTGAAGCGGGTCTGGGGCGATGCCTTCGACTTCGGCACCGCCGTGACGATGATGGAGGCCATCAACATCGAGCGCATGGACTTCTATGCCAGCCAGTTCAACATCTTCACCCCCGGCAACGAGCTGAAGCCCGACAGCGTGCTGGACGTGGCTGCCTGCCGCCGTCTGGCGAAGGAGGACGATACCGCGGTGGCGGTGCACTTCGACAGCGCCCGCCCCATGCTGGACTACTGCGCCGCCCACGGGCTGAAGGTGCACGGGCACGTGCTGGTGTGGCACAGCCAGACCCCCGAGGCCTTCTTCCATGAGGGATACGATACCGCCCGTCCCCTGGTTTCCCGGGAGGTCATGCTGGCCCGTCTGGAGAACTACATCCGCCTGGTGCTCACCGGGCTGGAGGAGGCGTATCCCGGGCTCATCGTGTCCTGGGACGTGGTCAACGAGGCGGTGGCGGACGGCTCTGCGGAGCTGCGGGAGTCCCTGTGGACGCAGGTCGTGGGTCAGGACTTCGTGAACCGCGCCTTCGAGTACGCCCGCCGCTGGGCCCCCGAGGGCACCATCCTGTGC
>JAEDKS010000104.1 GCA_016295665.1 Clostridia bacterium | reverse complement strand
CGCCCAAGACCCTGGTGGTCATCATCAGCCAGTCCGGCGAGACCGCCGACAGCCTGGCCGCCCTGCGGGAGGCCAAGGGCCGTGGCATCCGGACGCTGGGCATCGTGAACGTGGTGGGCTCCTCCATCGCACGGGAGGCGGACAGCGTGCTCTACACGCTGGCGGGCCCGGAGATCGCCGTGGCGACCACCAAGGCGTACTCCACCCAGCTCATCGCCTGCTACCTGCTGGCGCTGGAGTTTGCGCTGCAGCGGGGCACCATGGAGGAAGGGGAGTACCAGCGCCTGATCGCGGAGCTCCAGACCCTGCCCGACAAGATGGCCCGCATCCTCGAGGACAAGGAGCGCATTCAGTGGTTCGCGGCGAAGTACGCCGCCGCCCGGGACATCTTCTTCATCGGGCGCGGGCTGGACTATGCCATCAGCCTGGAGGGCAGCCTGAAGATGAAGGAGATCAGCTACATCCACTCGGAGGCCTATGCCGCCGGTGAGCTGAAGCACGGCACCATCAGCCTGATTGAGAAGGGCACGCTGGTCATCGGCGTGCTGACGCAGCAGGAGCTGTATGAAAAGACCATGAGCAACATGGTGGAGTGCAAGAGCCGTGGTGCCTACCTGTTCGGACTGACCAGCTACGGCAACTACAACGTGGAGGACACCGCGGACTTCACCGTCTACATCCCCCGCACCGACGTGCACTTCGCCACCAGCCTCGCGGTGATTCCGCTGCAGCTGCTGGGCTACTATGTCAGCGTGGCCCGGGGTCTGGACGTGGATAAACCCCGTAACCTCGCCAAGAGCGTGACGGTGGAGTAATTGGCGGGGCGGAGGCTGTGCGGAGATTTTACGAGAAATTAACAAAATGTTCGCATTGATTGCATCTGACCTCCAAATGTGCTATCATGGAAATGGTATGCCGGCGATGACGCCGCTGCCATGAACCAAGGAAGCATCCCGACCGATTTCCGCAGCATAGGGGAGGAATACATCCGATGCAAACCCTGCTCATCCTGGTTGAGCTGATCGGTGGACTCGGCCTGTTTATCGCAGGCATGAACATGATGAGCCGCGGCATTGAGAAGGTGGCCGGCAACCGGCTCCGTGCAATCCTGGCGGCCTTTACCAAGACCAAATTCCTGGGGCTGGTGGTGGGACTGTTCTTCACGGCGGTGATCCAGTCCTCCTCCGCCGCCACGGTGATGGTGGTCTCCTTCGTGAATACGGGCCTGATGAAGCTGACGGAGGCCTGCGGCATCATCCTGGGCGCCAACATCGGCACCACGGTCACGGCGCTGCTGGTCGCCTTCAAGCTCTCGGCGGTGGCGCCCGTGTTCGTGTTTGCCGGCGCGGTGATGTGCAACTACATCAAGGTGCCCTTCGCCCGGAAGCTGGGCGAGGTCATCCTGGGCTTCGGCATCCTGTTCGTGGGCATCAGCACCATGTCGTCGGCGATGGGCTACCTGCGGGATATGCCCGCCGTCATCAACATGCTGGGCTCCTTCACCAACCCGCTGCTGGGCATTCTGCTGGGTCTGGTCATCACCTCGGTGGTGCAGTCCTCCTCCGTCACCGTCTCCATTCTGGTGGTGATGGGCAGCCAGAACCTGGTGGGGCTGGAAATCTGCATGTACGTCATTCTGGGCTGCAACATCGGCGCCTGCACCTCCGCGGTGCTGGCCTCCATGGGTGCCACCAAGAACGCCAAGCGGGCAGCGCTCATCCACCTGCTGTTCAACGTGTTCGGCACGATTCTGATGTTCGTCCTGCTGATGCTCTTCTCCGGCCCCATCGCCCGCATCATTCAGGCGGTCAGCGGCAGCGGAGAGGGCATGCTGGGCGCGAACATCGCCTGTGCCCACTTCCTGTTCAAGGTGTTCCAGGTGATCGTGTTCTATCCGTTCATGAACCTCATCGTCAAGTGCACCTACCTGCTGGTGCCCGGCGAGGACAAGACCGGCGACGCGGACACCGAGTTCAAGCTGCAGTACATCGACATGGTGCATCTGCCCAACCCCACCGTGGCGGTCTATCTGGCGGTGCAGGAGATGGAACGCATGGCACACATGGCCTTCTCCAACCTGAACAAGGCCATGGAATGCCTGATGAACAACGATCAGGAGCACATTCAGGAGGTGGAGAGCACCGAGCTCTACATCGACTACCTGGACGAGCAGATCAGCAACTACCTGGTCAAGATCAACCAGAACACGCTGCCCCTGGCGGACGCGGCGATGATCTCCGCCTACTTCCATGTGGTCAGCGATATTGAGCGCATCGGCGACCACGCGGAGAGCATTGTCGAGATCATCCCGCAGCTGTACAAGAACGACATCAAGCTGTCCAAAAAGAGCCTGAGCGAGCTGCAGGTCATGATGGAGACGGTGAACAAGATTCTGGACGAGTCCCTGGATATGTTCGTCACCGGCAACACCGCCAACATGAACGAGATCGTCATGCTGGAGGATCTGCTGGATCAGATGGAGCGCGACCTGACCACCAAGCATATCCACCGCCTGAAGGAGGGCAAGTGCTCCGCGCAGGCCGGTATCTACTTCTCCGACGTGGTGTCGGGTCTGGAGCGCGTGGGCGACCACGCCATCAACATCGCCTTCTCCCTGGTGGAGGCGAAGGGTGAGCGGCAGGCGCATGGCAGCGCCTCGGCGAATCCGTAAAGAAGCGAAGAGAGAAAGAGGGCTGCAGCATGCTGACCATTCCGGAGCTGTACGATCTGTCCCATACGCTGGCGGTGGACTATCTGCGTCAGTTTACCTACCCCTGGGAGGCGCTGGCGGGCATCCGGCAGCTGATCCTCACCCTGGGGGAGCAGCTGGACAAGACGGAGTACCGCGAGGTGGCACCACAGGTCTGGGTGCATGTGACCGCTACGGTGGCGCCCACCGCCTATCTGGGTGCGCCCTGCATCATCGGCCCGGAGACCGAGGTGCGCCACGGGGCCTTTGTCCGTGGCAGCGCGCTGGTGGGTGCTCACTGCGTGGTGGGCAACTCGGTGGAGCTGAAGAATGTCATCCTGTTCGATAACGTTCAGACGCCCCACTACAACTATGTGGGCGACAGCATTCTGGGCTACCGGAGCCACATGGGCGCCGGCTCCATCACCTCCAACGTCAAGAGCGACAAGACCCTGGTGGTGGTGCGCGGCGGCGGGGAGGCCATCGAGACCGGCCTCAAGAAGATGGGCGCCATGCTGGGCGACCGGGTGGAGGTCGGCTGCAACAGCGTGCTGAACCCCGGCACCGTCATCGGGCGGGACAGCAACGTCTATCCGCTGTCCTGTGTGCGGGGCGTCATCCCTCCGGAGAGCATCGTCAAGACCGGCGGCGTGGTCGTTCCCAAGCGGAAGGACTGACCTGGACGGAATCCGGGCAGACAAAAACTGCTGCAGCATGGGCTGCAGCAGTTTTTCCGTACGGCGACCGGTCAGACCAGCGCCTTCGTCTCCCAGCGGTGACCTCGGAAGCGCAGGACGAAGCAGGTGATGCGGAATACCCAGTCAATCTGCATGGCGACCCACACGCCGATGACGCCCATGCCGCAGGGAATTGCCAGCAGGTAGCCGAACAGGATGCGGAACATGACCATGGAGAAGGACGACACCAGCATGGTGAAGCGTGCGTCGCCCGCAGCCCGCAGGCTGTTGGGTAACACGAAGGACAGGGGCCAGAGCGTTGCCGCGCCCGCGCCATGGATGAACACGATTTGCCGGGCCAGCGCGTCGGTCTCCGGGGAGAGGTGGAAGGGCTTGGTCACAATGCCGTTGCCCAGCAGGATCAGGATGTTCAGCACACCCATGCACAGGTAGGAAAGCTGCATCAACCGCCGGGTGTAGTAGCGCGCCTGATCGTATTTCCGGGCACCCACGCACTGTCCCACCACGGTGATCATCGCCAGACCGATGGCGTTGCCGGGCAGGCAGTGGATGGTGCCCATGGTGTTGCCGACCGCGTTGGCTGCGATGCTGACGGTGCCGAAGGTGGAGATCATGCGGAGCAGCAGCAGCTTGCCCAGCTGGAAGAAGCCGTTCTCCAGTCCGTTGGGCACGCCCACGGCAAGGATCTTGCCGATAAGCTCCGGTTTCCACTCCAGCCTGAACAGATTGGGCGGTGGCAGCTGACAGCCGGGCCGGTGCAGCGCCCGCTGAATGACCATGGAGCCGACGACGCGGCTGAGGAGCGTCGCCAGACCCGCGCCCAGCACGCCCATCCGGAACCCGAAGATGAACAGCGCGTTGCCGCTCACGTTGAGCAGGTTCATGATGATGGAGGTGTTCAGGGAGGCGCGGGCGTTCCCCTGGGAGCGGAGCAGCGCCGCTGCGGCGTTGTACATGGCGAGGAAGGGGTAGCTCAGGGCGGTCAGCAGGAAGTAGACCTGCGCCGCCCGCATCACGTCCACCTCGATGGTGCCGAACAGCAGGGACAGCAGGGGATAGCGCAGCAGCAGGCACAGCCCCATGATGGACAGGGACGCGATCAGCACCACGTAGAACAGCTGCTTGGCGGCGGCGGTGGCCTGCTGCAGATCCTTCTTGCCCAGGTACTGGGAGGTGACCACGGCGCCGCCCGTGGCAAGGGCGGAAAACACCATGATGAGCAGCACGTTGATGGAATCCACCAGCGACACGCCGCTGACAGACGCCTCGCCACAGGAGGCGACCATGACGGTATCCATCATGCCGATGGTCACCGACAGCGTCTGCTCCAGCAGCAGGGGGATGAGCAGCCGCTTCAGCTCCGTGCTGGTGAACATGGGATGCTCGGGCACCCTGCCCGGCTGTCTATGCAAAGACTTCATGCAGCGCTCCCTTCAGCCTTGCGGCGGAATTCAGGCAAACAGACCGACGATGGGCAGATAGATCAGCGGCATAAAGATGGCGGGCAGCATGTTGCCGACGGGCACATGCTCCTTGTCGTAGAGCATGTTCAGGCCGATGCCCACGATGAGCAGGCCGCCCACGGCGCTCATCTCGCCGATCATGGCCTCGGTCAGCAGGGGAGCGACCCAGGTCGCCAGCAGCGCGATGGCGCCCTGATAGACCAGCACCGCCACCGCGGACAGCGCCACGCCGATGCCCATGGTGCTGGTGAAGATAATGGCGCTGACGCCGTCCAGCATGCCCTTGGCGATCAGGGTGGCGTGATTGCCGTTGATGCCGCTGTCGATGGCGCCGACGATTGCCATGGCGCCCACGCAGTACACCAGCGACGCGGTCACGAAGCCCTTGCTGATGCTGCCCTGACCGCCTGCGTGGCTGCCCAGCTTGCGCTCGGCAAAGTCACCCAGCTGCTCCAGCCGGCGCTCGATGTTCAGCGCGCTGCCCAGAAAGCTGCCCACCGCCATGGAGACGATCACACACATGGTGTCGCTGGTTTTGATGGCGCCGCTGATGCCGATGAGCACCACGGACAGACCCAGCGCCCGCATCACGGTGGACTGCAGCCGCTCCGGGATGCCCTTGCGCAGCACGAGCCCCAGGCCGCAGCCGATCAGGATCAGCGCCACATTGATAAGCGTACCGATCATGGAAGATGCACTCCTTTGTATATTGGATACAGGGGGTTCCGCGCAAAAAAGAACCTGTCCGGCGGTGAACCAGCGGACAGGTTTGGCAGCGAGAGATTACTGCTCCACAGGATAGACGGAAACCTGCTTCTTGTCGCGGCCCAGACGCTCGAAGCGCACGGTGCCGGTCACGAGAGCAAACAGGGTGTCATCCTTGCCCTTGCCAACGTTCTGGCCGGGGTGGAAGTGGGTGCCGCGCTGACGCACCAGGATGTTGCCGGCCAGAGCCAGCTGACCATCGGCGCGCTTCGGGCCCAGACGCTTGGATTCGCTGTCGCGACCGTTACGGGTGGAACCCATACCTTTCTTATGAGCGAACAGCTGAAGATTGAGCTTCATCATTGTGTTTCCCTCCGTTCTTGTATGGAAAGCGTGACATAGGGTGCATAGGATTCTGCCAGATCCCGGAGGCCCACATGGAGCGCACCGAGAAGCACCTGGGCGTCGTGATCCGCCTGAGCATCAAGCGGGGCGGGGAGCATGGCCTTCAGATAGCCATCCGAGCCGCCGGATACCAGCGGTGTAACTCCGCAGACAGCCTCAAGGCTGTTGACGCAGGTGATGGTCAGCACGGACACGGCGGAGCAGACGATGTCGCTGCCCTCCTCCGCGTAGCCGGAGTGACCCTTGACAGAGAACCCGACGAGACGATCATGACCGTCCCGGTAGAGAACCGCACGGATCATCAGGCGTTGATCGCGGTGATCTCCACCTTGGTGTAGGGCTGACGATGACCGGCCTTGCGGTGGTAGTTCTTCTTGCTCTTGTACTTGTAGATGATGATCTTCTCACCCTTGACCTGAGCAAGCACCTTGCCCTCGACCTTGGCGCCCTCGATCACGGGATTGCCGACCTTCACGTCGCCGTCGTTCTCGACCATCAGCACGTCGAAGGCGATGGTGGAATCCACATCCTGGTTGACCTTCTCGATGTAGATCACATCACCCTGGGAAACACGGTACTGCTTACCGCCCGCTGCAATGATTGCATACATGGTTGGGATGTCCTCCTATAAAGTACTCGCCGGGCGAAGGTTGTGCGCAGGCACATTTGGACAGACCTTTCCCGTGCGGCTTACCGTAGTATCTTACCACAGACATGCGCGGCTGTCAAGGCAGAAATGGCTATTTTTTCAGCTTTTTCTGCCCGGCGCGCCCGCTCATTTTCCCCAGGCCTGGCTGCAGGTCTGCTTCGCGGCGGCCTGGTCCGGGCCGATGACCAGCACGCACTGCAGGCCGTTGGTCATCACCTGGGCGCTCTCCAGCTTGGGCGCCTCCTCCGGGCGGTAGTCCTGGTACTGGCGCAGGGTGTCGGTGCGGTAGCTCTCCAGCTTCTCCGCGATCACCTTCGCGTTATCAGCATCCGCGGCGGTGATCACGATGATGGCCTCCGCTGTGGTGCGGGAGACATCCATGGTCATGCTGGCCTGGCTGTACTCCTCGCCGGTCAGGTCAAGGGCCTTGCACAGCTTGCTCTCGCTCAGGGCGGACATCTCCTCGGTAAAGCCCTGACTTTCCAGAATCTTCCCGGATAGCTCCCCGCAGTCGGGCAGGGGCGTGTCGGCGGGCTTCTGTCCGCAGGCGCTCAGCAGCAGCGCCGCCAGCAGCAGCAGCGGCAGCATCTTCAGCTTCTTCATTCCAGAACAACCTCCTCATAGATGACGGTTTCGGGTGCCACATGGGTGCGGATGGTGTCAGCGACCAGCGTCGCGCCCCGCTCGGTCAGGTGGATGCCGTCGCCGGTGAAGTTCTCCTTCAGGCCGTCGCTGCCGTTCTCCATCATCAGCGGCGTGTAGCAGTCGATGAAGTGCACCCCGTGGGTCTCCGCCAGCTCGCGCAGGCCGGTGTTGAAGGCGCGGATGCGGGCGTGGGTGAAGGTGGGGTACTTCTCCTTTGTGGCGGGGGAGCGGATGGGGGTGACGGAGATCAGGTAGATGTCCGTGTCCGGCAGATCGTCCAGCAGCTGATCCAGCAGCAGGTGATAGTCCTCCAGAATCACGCCGGATTTCATCTGATCCAGCCCGTTGGAGCCCAGCATGACGAACAGCTTCCGGGGCTGGATGCGGGCGCACATCGCCGCCATGGTCATCTTCTCGCCCTCGTACTCCACGTTGCTGTATTTCAGCGCGGCGTTGGGGGACAGGCCGATGACATACTCGATCTTCACCTCCGGGATGACGTCCCGCAGGTCAAGGCTGCCGGCGATGGAGTCACCGATGAGCAGCGCGTCGCTGAAGTAGTACACGTCCGCCGGCTCGCCCTCCGGCAGCTCGCACACGAAGTCCTCCGGCACGGTGCGGGCGTGGCTGCAGGTCGCGTCCTCCGCCGGGGCGGTCAGCGGACAGAGCAGGGCGACCAGTATCAGCAGAAGCAACAGGCGTTTCATTCGTTCATTCTCCCTTCGGGCACATCCATGAGCAGGATGCTGCGATTGGTTGAGAGGGTATTCAGACCGAAGATGGCGACGAGGGCATCGGGCTGCACCTCCCGGGCCAGGGCGGCGGCATCTCCGGTGAAGTAGCGGGGGTCGATCATGTCAATCCGGGCGCAGCTGGCGCTGAGCAGGGGCGCGATGGCATTGGCATAGGAGTCGCACACCAGGAGCAGCCTGCCCGTGCCCGCCGGGTTCTCCAGCACGGCGTGGGCATAGGTGCCGCCCAGCAGCGCCGCGTACCTGTTCCGGCCCTGCAGCTTCTCCGCGTCCAGGAAGCCATCGGCGGCGACGCCGTCCAGTGTCACGGACACGCCCTCGGGCAGGTCGGCGCTGAAGGTCTCTGCCGCAATGCTGGGGCTGGGCAACCGGGCGAAGTAGGAGCCCCGGAAGCTGTCCATCGTGAAGCGGGTGCCGGAGGCCGGGGCGATGCCCAGCGCCGCGCACAGCGCCCGGTGGCAGATGGACGCGCCGTCGGCGGTCAGGTGGTGGTCGGTGCGGTAGTAGAGTGTGTCATCCCCCGCGTGGGCCGTCAGGGTGGTGTCCACCCAGCGAAGGCCGCCAGCGCCCTCCCGCAGCGCGTCCAGCACCTCCTCCTGACTGCCGCAGGTGTACAGC
>JAEDKS010000103.1 GCA_016295665.1 Clostridia bacterium | reverse complement strand
CGAGCGGTTCTTCGCCTCCTATCAGTTCAAGCGCATCATCGGCAACACGCTGGTGCAGGACTACTGCGACGTGATCTCCACCTTCGTGTATCGCGCCGGCATCAAGAACAATCAGTTCGCCCGCGCCACCGCCATTGGTCTGTTCCAGTCGGTGGTGGGCCTGATACTGATCTCGGGTGCCAACTTCATCTCCCGCGCATTCGACGAGCAGGGCATCTGGTAAGGAGGGACGAACGATGGAAAAGACCATGGTCAAGACGATCATCCCCAAAAAGAAGCGCCGCTTGGGCGCGGCGCAGTATGTGCTGATTGCCGTCATGCTGATCTTCGTGCTGATCTGCACGCTGCCCTTTATCAACGTCATCGCCGTGTCCCTGTCCTCCAAGTCCGCCATCCTTCGCGGCGAGGTGTCCTTCTGGCCTGTGGAGTTCAACACCAAGGCCTATGAGGTCATCTTCCGGGACGCCTCCATGTTCCGCAGTCTGTTCTTCACCATCGAGATCACGGTCATCTACACCGTGCTCGCCATGGCGCTGACCATCCTGATGGCCTACCCGCTGACCGTGAAGCGCCTCAAGGGCCGCAAGTTCTTCATGTTCTTCGCGGTGTTCACCATGTACTTCTCCGGCGGCACCATCCCGATCTACCTGAACATCAAGGATCTGGGCCTGCTGAACAACATGTGGGCGCTGATTCTTCCGGGTTTGGTGTCCACCTTCAATGTCATCATCCTCAAGAACTTCTTCTCCAGCCTGCCCTATGAGCTCAACGAGGCGGCCTACATCGACGGTGCCAACGACTTCCAGGTGCTGCTGATGATCTACCTGCCGCTGAGCTTCTCCTCCATGGCGACCCTGTCGCTGTTCTACGCGGTGGGCAAGTGGAACAGCTTCTCCGACGCCCTGTACTACATCACCTCCCGCGACCTGCAGCCCCTGCAGCTGAAGCTGTACAACCTCATCAAGGGCAATCAGGCGGTGGAGGTGGCGGTGCAGGAGGGCAGCTCCAATGACCTGTCCGCCAGCGTCTCCGAATCCATCGAGTCCGCCTGCATCATCTTCGCCACGCTGCCCATTCTGGTGGTCTATCCCTTCGTGCAGCGCTACTTCGTGCAGGGCGTGACCATGGGCGCCGTCAAGGGCTGACGCGCTCCCATCCCCATTGTACTGGACGGGGGAGAACCTCCCGTACCAATAAATCCATCAAAGGAGAGGATACCATGAAGAAACTGTTGACCCTCGCTCTGGTTTTCTGTCTCGTGCTGGGCATGGTGCCCATGACCGCGCTGGCAGACGACGGCTGGATCACCCTGCGCGTCGAGATGTATGACCGCTCCATCGCCGGCTTCAATGTGGAGGACTGCTGGCAGCTGCACTACATCCAGGAGAACTTCGGCGATCCCAACCACATCAAGATTGAGTGGGTGCCCGTGTCCCGCTGGGAGGAAGGCACCATCCTGAACACCCTGCTGGCTGGCGGCACCGCCCCGGACATCTGCATGACCTACGGCGGCGACCTGGTGCAGCAGTACATCGAGATGGGCGGCCTGCTGCCCCTGGACGAGCTGCTGGAGACCGAGGGCAAGGAGCTCAAGGAGTTCCTGGGCGCTGACGTGCTGCAGTACGGTCAGTTTGATGCCGGCGACGGCATGATGCAGTATGCGCTGCCCGCCCGCCGCATCATCATCGCGACGCAGGTGGAGTACATCCGCAAGGACTGGCTGGAGGCCCTGAACATGCAGGTGCCCACCAACGTGGAGGAGCTCTACGAGTACCTGAAGGCTGCCAAGGCCGCGAACCTGGGCGGCGCCAAGACCATCCCCTATTCCTCTGACCTCTATTCCGCGGATCCCTTCTACGGCTGGATCTATCAGATGGATGCCTTCATCGACTACAGCCAGGTGACCGAGGAGGACTGGATTGCCTATCATGACTTCCACTACCTGCTGCCCGGCGCGAAGGAAGCCATCCGCTGGATGAACAAGTTCTTCAACGAGGGCCTGGTGACCGACTACTTCGGCATCGAGAACACCGACCAGACCAAGGCTGACCGCGTGGTGGGCCATGACGGCTTCTGGGTGGGCAACTGGGACGTCGCCTGGCGTCAGGAGGATGCCTATGAGATGGAGCTGGAGAAGAACGTGCCCGGCGCTTCCTGGATTCCCTGCGATCCCTACAAGCCCGAAACTGGCACCACGCCCCATGAGACCTACACCGCCGCCGGTCAGTACCTGTTCATCCCGTCCTGGGTGAGCGAGGAGACCGCCGTGGCTGCCATGAAGTACCTGAACTGGATGTGCAAGCCCGAGAGCCTGTATGCCCTGCAGAACGGCGTGGAAGGCCACAACTACACCACCAAGGACGCCAACGGCATCCCCACTGACCTGAAGAACATCAACGACACTGAGGACGCCTACAAGATGCACGCCACCGACGGCGCGCCCATCTGCAACGGCTTCTACTATGGCTCTGACGAGCTGAACTACGCTGCCAGCGCCAACGCCTATCCCGGCTACTCCGACGTGGTCGCTCAGTCCCTGGTGATCGCCAATGACGGCGGCTATCAGCCCGTGAGCTTCACCAAGAGCATCCAGGCCCGCGTTGACTACGGCACCATGATCATCTCCAAGGAAGGCGAGCTGCTGGTGAACGCCGTGACCTGCGCGCCCGAGAAGTTCGACGAGGTCTGGGAGGAGTACACCAAGGCCATCCTGTCCTCCGGCGGACAGCAGATCATCGACGAGCAGCGCGCTGCCTATCAGGAAGGCGCCTATCGTGGCTTCTATCCCATGGCGGATGCTGAGTAATCCCTGAAACAACCGGAAACAACACAGGAAACCAACCCAATCATGGGGAGCCGCCGACTGTACGGCCTGCGGCTCCCCATTTTCAGGAGGATGCTATGATACGTCTCGGAATCATCGGCTGCGGCGGCATCGCCGGGCTGCACGTGGGCAACATCCTGTCGGGCCAGTGCCCGGAAATCCGCATCACCGCCATGGCGGACCGGCGGGAGAGCCGCCGGGTCTGGGCCCAGGAACAGGTGCCGGATGCCGCCATCTTCTGCGAGGGCAGCGACCTGATTCACAGCGGCACCTGCGAGGCGGTGCTCATCGCCACCCCGCACTATCAGCATCCCACCCTGGCGGCGGAGGCGCTGGAGGAGGGGCTGCACGTCATGGTGGAGAAGCCCGCGGGCGTGTACACGCTGCAGGTGCGGGACATGATCGCCGTGGCGGACAGGCATCCGGAGCTGACCTTCGGCATGATGTTCAATCAGCGCACCAACTGCGTGTACCGCAGGGTGAAGGAGCTGATAGATTCCGGGGCGCTGGGCGAGATGAAGCGGGTGACGTGGATCATCACCGACTGGTATCGCACCCAGTTCTACTACGATGCCGGTGCCTGGCGCGCCACCTGGGACGGCGAGGGCGGCGGCGTGCTGCTGAACCAGTGCCCCCATCAGCTTGACCTGCTGCAGTGGCTGTGCGGGCTGCCGGTGCGCGTCCGTTCCGCCTGCCACGAGGGCAAGTGGCACGACATCGAGGTGGAGGACGATGTGACTGCCTACCTCGAGTTTGAGAACGGCGCCACGGGCGTGTTCATCGCCTCCACGGGCGATGCTCTGGGCGAGAACCGGCTGGAGATCGTGGGCACCCGGGGACGGGTTCTGGTGGAGCGCGGAGAGCTGGCCTTCGACCGGCTGGCGGTGGACGAGCGGGCATGGTGCCCGGTGTGCCGGGAGCCCTTCGGCGTGCCGGAGATCACCCGGGAGAGCGTGGAGCTGGACGGGCAGAATCCCCAGCATGCGGGCGTGCTGAACGCCTTTGCCGCGCACATCCTGCGGGGCGAGCCGCTGGTGGCGGACGGGCGGGAGGGCCTGCGGGGCCTGATGCTGTCCAACGCCATTCATCTGTCCGGCTGGACGGGCGAGACGGTGTCCCTGCCCATCGACGAGGAGCGGTTCCTCACCCTGCTGAACCAGCGCCGGGCCACCTCCCGGCACAAGGAGGAGGCCGATGTCGTCATGGATACCGCAAACAGCTTCGGCACGGCATCACGCTGAGGATACGGGGAGGCGGAGGGCATGACCAAGGTACGGATGGGTGTCATCGGCATCGGCAACATGGGCTCGGAGCACTGCAGGCTGATGCTGTCCGGCAGAACGCCGGAGGTGACGCTCAGTGGCGTGGCAGATCTGCGGGCGGATCGCCGGGCCTGGGCCCGGGAGACGCTGCCCGGGGATGTGCAGGTGTTTGAGGACGGGGAGGCGCTGATCCGGTCGGAGTGCTGCGATGCGGTGCTCATCGCCGTGCCCCACTACGCGCATCCTACGCTGTCCATCAGCGCCCTGGAGCACGGACTGCACGTGCTGTGCGAAAAGCCCGTCGCGGTGTACGCCCGGCAGGTTCATCCCGTGATAGAGGCGGCGGAGCGGTCGGGCAGGACGTTCGCGCTCATGTTCAATCAGCGCACCAACGGCGTTTACCGCCGGCTGAAGGCGCTGCTGGACAGCGGCGAGATGGGGCCCGTGCGCCGCGTGTCCTGGACGATCACCGACTGGTACCGGAGTCAGCGATACTATGACTCCGGCAACTGGCGGGCCACCTGGCGCGGCGAGGGCGGCGGCGTGCTGCTGAACCAGTGCCCCCATCAGCTCGATCTGCTGCAGTGGCTGTTCGGCATGCCCACCCTCGTCCGGGCCTTCTGCCATGAGGGCAGCAGGCATGACATCGAGGTGGAGGACGAGGTGACGGCCTATCTGGAGTTCCCCGGCGGTGCCACGGGCGTGTTCATCGCCTCCACCGGCGAGTTGCCCGGCAGCAACCGGCTGGAGGTGGCCTGCGACCGGGGGAAGATCGTGTGCGAGCAGAACCGGCTGACCCTGTGGCGGCTGCCGCACAGTGAGGAAACATACTACCGGGTGGGGGAGGAGGCCTATCCCCAGCCGGCGATTCAGCCCGAGGAGCTGCCGGGCGACGGTCAGAACCCGCAGCACGTGGGGGTCATCAATGCCTTTGCCGCGCACATTCTGCGGGGTGAGCCGCTGGTGGCGGATGGCGCGGAGGGCATCCGCTCCCTGCTGATCTCCAACGCCATGCACCTGTCCTCCTGGCTGGGCAAGCCGGTGGCGCTGCCCATGGATGAGGCGCTGTTCGCCCGGCTGCTGGAGGAGCGGGCCGCCACCTCCCGTCTTAAGGAGGGCTGCGCGGAGGTGACCTATGCGACCGACCACAGCGCCACGGGCCGGGCGCTCAATACGAACACGGCAGGAAAACAAGGAACGGAGGAGAAAGCATGATTCGGATCGCCATCGTGGGTACCGGCGCCATCGCCAACGCGCATGTGCAGTCGTACCTTCAGTTCCCGGAGCGCTGCAGGATTGTGGTGCTGGTGGACATCGTGCCGGAGAAGGCCGCCGCCATGCGGGAGAAGTATCTGCTGGACGCGGATGTGTACAGCAGCCATACGCAGATTCTGCCCCGGCAGGACATTGATCTGGTGGATGTCTGCACGCCGCCCTATGTGCACGCCTCCATCAGCATCGACTGCCTGCGCAGCGGCAAGAACGTGGTGTGCGAGAAGCCCATGGCGGCCTCCCTGGAGGAGTGCGATGCCATGCTCCGTGCCCGGGATGAGAGCGGCAGGAAGCTGTCCATCATCGCCCAGAACCGCTTCCGCCAGCCCATCGCCGACCTGAAGGCGCTGCTGGACAGCGGCGTGGCGGGCCCTGTGCGGAGCGCGCAGGTGGATTCCTTCTGGTGGCGCGGACACTGCTACTATGACCTGTGGTGGCGCGGCACCTGGGAGAAGGAGGGCGGCGGCTGCACGCTGAACCATGCCGTGCATCACATCGACATGCTGCTGTGGATGATGGGGCTGCCTCAGCGGGTCACCAGCGTGCTGGCGAACACCGCCCACGACAACGCGGAGGTGGAGGACCTGTCCCTGTCCATCCTGCAGTACCCCGGTGCGCTGGCACAGCTGACCGCCTCCGTGGTGCACCACGGCGAGGAGCAGCAGCTGGTGTTCCAGTGCGAGAAGGCGCGGCTGTCGGCGCCCTTCCAGGTGGTGGCCTCCGTGTCCAAGCCCAACGGCTTCCCGGAGCGGGACGAGGCGCTGGAAAAGCAGATCACCGACATGGCCGCAGCGCTGCCCCGGGTGCGGTGGGAGGGCCACGCCGGGCAGCTGGAGAACGTGCTGACCTCGCTGGAGCGGAATACCCCCGTCGCCATCGGCGCGGAGGACGGGCGCAGAACCATCGAGCTGATCACCGCCATCTACAAGTCCGGCGCCACCGGCGCATCGGTGGAGCTGCCCCTGCGGCAGGATGACCCGTTCTACACGGTGGAGGGCATCATGGCCTCGGTGCCGCACTTCTATGAAAAGACGGTCTCCGCCGCGGCGCTGGACGGGGAGATCACCATTGGCAGCAGCTACAAGTGAGCATAAGCAGCAAGGAGGAGCGAGCATGAACGTATCCGATGGCATGAACTATGCCCCCAAAGGCAAGGCCGCCCCGGTGGTGAAGCCGGGTGAATTCATCTTTTCCGCCGCGCATCTGGATCACGGTCATATCTACGGCATGACCAACGGTCTGCTGGAGGCCGGCGGCACGCTGAAGTACGTCTATGACCCTGACCCTGCCAAGGTGGCGCAGTTCGTCAAGACCTATCCGCAGGTACAGGTGGCGCTCAGCGAGGAGCAGGTGCTGCAGGATCAGGAGACCCACATGGTTTGCGGCGCCCATGTCACCAGTGAGCGCGGCGCTCTGGGCCTTCGGGTCATGGCGGCGGGCAAGGACTATTTCACCGACAAGGCGCCCTTCACCACCATGGCGCAGCTACATGCCGCGAAGGAGATGGTGAAGCAGACCGGGCGCAAGTACATGGTTTACTACGGTGAGCGCCTCCACAACGAGGGCGCGATTCTGGCGGGCTACATGATCGACCACGGTGAGATCGGTCAGGTCATCCATGTGGAGGGCTTCGGCCCCCATCGGCTGGGCGCGGCGGGCCGTCCCGCCTGGTTCTTCGAGAAGGAGAAGTACGGCGGCATCCTCTGCGACATCGGCAGCCATCAGATCGAGCAGTATCTGCACTTCGCAGGCGAGGAGGAGGCCCGGGTGACCTCCGCACGCATCGGCAACTATGCCAACCCGGAGCATCCGGAGCTGGACGACTTCGGTGACTGCTGCATCGTGGGCGAGAAGGGCACGACGAACTACTTCCGCGTGGACTGGTTCACCCCTGACGGCCTGCGCACCTGGGGCGATGGGCGCACCATCATCCTGGGCACGAAGGGCTACATCGAAATCCGCAAGTACGTCAACGTGGCGACGGACATGGAGGGCGGTGACCATGTGTTCCTGGTGAACGGGTCGGGCGAGAAGTACGTCAGCGCCAAGGGCGTGACGGGCTATCCGTTCTTCGGTCAGCTGATTCTGGACAGCCTGAACCGCACCGAGAACGCCATGACCCAGCACCACGCCTTCAAGGCGGCGGAGCTGTGCCTGCAGGCGCAGGAGATGGCGCAGGTCGTGAAGTGAAGCATCAGCTGGGGAGCGGCAACAGCCGAAGGGCTGGGCCGCTCCCTTTGCGATGGCGGCGCGGGTGCCGGGCAAATGGCGTGCGCGAAAACGGGCCGGGAGATTGCTCTCCCGGCCCGCGGTTGGTTCATGAGGCTTTGGGGCAGGAATTACGCCCAGGGGTTCTCGGTGGGGTAGGGCAGGCTCTTGGGCTGGTTGTAGGCAATATCCTCCACGCCCAGGAACTTGAACACCTCGAACAGCGCCTTGGCGCAGTGGGCGAACGCCACAGCACCGTGATGCGGGTAGCGCTTCTGTACCAGCACATGGCGATAGAAGCGGCCCATCTCCGGGATGGCGAACACGCCGATGCCGCCGAAGGAGCGGGTGGGCACATCCAGCACCTCGCCCTCCGCGATGTAGGCGCGCAGCTTGCCTTCGCTGTCGCACTGCAGGCGGTAGAAGGTGATGGGGGAAGCGGCGATGTCGCCCTCCAGGGTGCCACGGGTGAAGTCGGGCTCGCTGCCGGCGGGCTCCAGCAGACGATGCTGGATGAGCTGATACTTCACGGCGCGGTCAGCGCACATCTTGCAGGAGGGGGTGTTGCCGCAGTGGAAGCCCATGAAGGTGTCGGTGAGCTTGCAGTCGTACTTGCCCTTGATGTCCTCGTCGTAGATGTACTGGGGCACGCTGTTGTTGATGTCCAGCAGGGTCACGGCGTCGCCGGTAACGCAGGCACCGATGTACTCGCTCAGGGCACCGTAGATGTCCACCTCGCAGGCCACCGGGATGCCACGGGCCGCCAGGCGGCTGTTCACGTAGCAGGGCTCGAAGCCGAACTGCTCCGGGAACGCGGGCCAGCACTTGTCAGCAAAGACCACATACTGGCGGGAGCCCTTGTGCTGCTCCGCCCAGTCCAGCAGGGTGATTTCCAGCTGCGCCATGCGGGCGTTCAGGTCCTCGTAGTACTTGCCCTCGCCCAGCTCCTCCTTCATCTCCGCGCAGATGGCGGGGATGCGGGGATCGTTGGCATGGGCCTTGTAGCTCACCAGCAGGTCCAGCTCGGAGTTCTCCTCAATCTCGACGCCCAGCTCATACAGGCCCTTGATGGGGGCGTTGCAGGCGAAGAAGTCCTGAGGACGGGGGCCGAAGGTGATGACCTTCAGATTCTTCAGGCCGATGATGCCCCGGGCGATGGG
>JAEDKS010000102.1 GCA_016295665.1 Clostridia bacterium | reverse complement strand
GGCCGATGACCAGCGCCATGTCCCGTACCTCCGGATGGGTCTCCCGCACCCGGGCAAGGCCACAGGCGCGGGCCTCCTCCCAGGGCACCAGCGCCACCTCATGGGCGCGCAGGCGCTCCGGCAGCAGGCGGATGGGGAGGGGCAGGGCGATCTGCGGCTCCGCGCACCGGCCCGACTGCTTGCAGGCCTCGTGGGCGATCTTCTGCCAGCGCTCCCGCTTCTTCTCCGCGTCCCTGCCGTCCAGCTTCGTCACGCACCGGCTCATGGCGACGGGCACGATGGCGTGCACGCCCAGCTCCACGGCCTTCTGCACGATGAGCTCCATCTTGTCGGCCTTGGGCAGGCCCTGATAGAGCGTGACCCGCAGCGCGGGCTCCGTGGAGGGCAGGGGAGCTTCCACCCGCACGGTCACCGAGTCCCCCTCGCCTTCCAGAATCACGCCCCGGTAGCGCCCGCCGCCGCAGAACAGCTCGCAGGGGTCGCCGGGGCCAAGGCGCAGCACCCGCAGGGCATGCCGGGCATCCTCGGGGGTCAGGCGGGCCCTGCCCTCCGTGATGCCGCCCTCGTCCACATAGAAGCGGTGCATCAGCTGTGCCTCCTTGACAGCATCGCGACCCACTCGCCCTTCCGGCGCACCTCCAGCACGGTGTACCCGGCCTTCTTTAGCGCGTCCAGCACCTCCTGCTCCCGCTCCTTGATGATGCCGGAGCAGATGAACAGGCCGCCGGGGACGATGTGGTCGTTCAGCGGGGCGGCGAACATGCAGATCACGTCCGCGATGATGTTCGCCACGCAGACCTCGCAGGTGCCGTCGATGCCCTCCAGCAGGTTGCCCTCCACGGCGCGAACCCGGTCGGTCAGGCGGTTCTGGGCGATGTTCTCCCGGGCCACGCGCACGGCGTCCGGGTCGATGTCCACCGCCAGCACGTCCTTCGCGCCCAGCATCGCCGCGCCGATGGCGAGGATGCCGCTGCCGCAGCCCACGTCCATGACCCGGTCGCCGGGGCGCAGCGCGTCCTCCAGCAGGGCCATGCACATGCCGGTGGTCTCGTGGGTGCCGCTGCCGAAGGCCATGCCGGGGTCGATCTCGATGACCAGATCGCCCTCCTGCTTATCGTACAGCTCCCAGGTGGGCTTCACCACCAGGCGCTTGCCGGCCCGGAAGGGCTTGTAGAACCGCTTCCAGACCTCCGACCAGTCCTCGTCGTGGACGTTCAGCGTCTCCAGCTTCAGGCTGCCCAGGTCGAAGTCCGGCAGCAGCGCCTGAAGCCCCCGCAGCTGCTCCCGCAGGGCCTGCAGGTGGTCACCCAGCGTCTCGTCCGGGGCGAACCAGGCGTGCACCAGCACGTCCTCGGGCATCTCCTCCAGGAGCTTCGGGTCGATGATCTCCCAGATGCCGTTGGGCTTCGTGGGGTCGGGGATGTCGGCGCGATCCTCCACCATGGTGCCGGTGGCGCCCTCCGCCATCAGCTTCTCGGACACGATGTCCGCGCCGGCGGTGGTGGTGTGTATGGTGATTTCAAGCCAGTCCATGCTTCATCATCCTTCGTCTGTCATTGGGGGCTGCGCGGCGGGGGTGCCGGGGTCGGGCCGTGGCGGCTCGTTCTCCCGGGTGACCAGATGCAGCGCGGTTTGGGGGCGCTCCCGCAGGTAGTCCCGCAGGAACAGGGGGAAGTGCTCGGTGGTGTCCAGCGTCTCGATGGGCAGGTAGTGGGCCCCCGCGTCCTCCCCCTGCGGGGGATGCAGCGCCGTGGTGCCCCGGGGCTTCAGGAGGAAGTAGACCTCCAGCACATGGGCCCGGCGGCCCGAAAGGGTGCCCCTGCCGTCGAAGAAGGACTCGTTGATGACGGCGAGGCGCTCCGTTTCGAACCGGACGCCGGTCTCCTCCCAGGCCTCCCGCAGGGCGGCGTCCTCGGCGGTCTCGTCCAGATACACGCCGCCGCCCACGGCGTAGTCGTAGTTCTCGGGGGTGAAGTGGGCCATGAGCACCGCGTCGCCCTCCGGGGCGATGACGGCGGCGCGATAGCGGAACCACACGGACTCCCCGGTGAAGCAGCAGTCCGCCCCCAGCAGCTCGCTCAGGGGCTCGTTCTCCCGGGTGACCCAGTGCTGAATGCCCGTCGGGCGCGTCCGGAGCCACTCCCGCAGCGCGGGCGGGAACAGGCGCTCCGCGTCCAGCGCGTCCGGGGCCACCCAGCGGGGCGTTTCGTCCCCATTGCCGGGGGGCAGGGGCGCGTCCTCGCCCTCTATCCGCATCAGAAAGACCAGCTCCACCACATGGGCGCGGGGCGCGGGGGCCGGGGCGGGGGTGTCAAAGAAGCACTCGTGCAGCGCGATGAGCCGCACGGGGGCGGCATGCAGGCCGGTTTCCTCGAAAAGCTCCCTGCGGGCGGCGTCCGCGGCGGTCTCGTCCAGGTGCACCGCGCCCCCGGGCAGCCCCAGGGCGCCGTGGGACGCGGAGGAAACCAGCAGCACCCGTCCCCCGCGCTCCAGCAGCGCGGCGGCGCGGTAGCGGAAGGAACAGTCCTGGGTGGCAAAGGCACAATCTCGTGTCATGGGCAACCCTCCCTTACGGCTTGAAGGACTCGATGCCCCGCAGCAGCTCCAGCTCCCGGACGTCGCGGACGGTGGTGTACATGCGCCGGGTCAGCACGGTGCCCTTGCGGTAGAACATGCAGATGAAGGGGCAGTCCTCGGTGAACTGCTCCTGAATGCGGTAGAGCACCTGCTGGTATTCGCTCTGGGTCATGCAGGTGCGCAGCTCCTTGCACAGGTCGGTCATGGCGGTGGAGCGGTAGCGCCCGTAGTTGCCGGTGTTGCCGCTCATGAGCAGGAAGCCGTAGTCCGGGCAGGGATCCATGGCGAAGGAGACCAGCGCCAGATTGAACGACCCGGCCACCAGCTTCTCGGTCATGGTGTCCATCTTCATGGTGGTGGTGGTGACGCCGATGCCGATCTGCGCCAGCTGCTCCTTAATCATGTCGGCGGCGGCGATGCGCACGTCGTCGTCGGGCTCCTCGTAGACGAACAGGTTCAGCTTCAGGTGAATCAGCGTGTCGCCGCTGAGCTTGTCCAGAATGCCGTCGCCGTTGCTGTCGCCCCAGCCGTCCTCCTCCAGCAGGCGGCGGGCGGCCTCCAGGTCGGTGACGTAGGCGCTGTCCACGCTGCTGTTGTACATCCAGGTGCCGTTGATGAAGGGCGTGTTGGTGCGATCCACCATGCCCATGTACACGCTGCTGGCGATCTTGTCCACGTTCACGGCGTAGCGGATGGCCTTGCGCACGTTGACCGAGGACAGCAGGGACGCGGAGTGGTTCATCAGCAGGCATTCCAGCTGGTTGGTGCGGTAGTCCAGCGCCAGGGAGGTGGTGCCGCTCTTGTACTGGGAGGAGGCCACGGCGCGGGTGAACACCGCGTCCACCCGGGCGTACTCATAGCTCTCGATGACCTCCGATTGCGAGGCGTGCAGCACGAAGGTGATCTCCCGGATGTCGGGCATCATCTGCCACCAGGAGGGGTTCGCCTCCAGCGTCAGGTAGCCGCCGGGGGTGAAGGACACCACCTGATAGGGGCCGGTGCCCATGGGGTTGTCGCTGCTGACCTGCGACGCGGGCAGGATGGGGAAGGTCAGCGCGTAGAGCAGCCCCCAGTAGGGCCGGGCGGCGGGGGTCTTGATGGTCACGGTGTAGTCATCCTTGACCGACGCGCTGGAGACGAAGTAGGCCAGGTTCTGGTAGTAGCCCTTGTCGGTGGTGTTCTCGCTCGTGGCCCGGGCCAGAATGGCGTCGATGGTGGCGACCACGTCGGCGGCGGTCATGGGCGTGCCGTCGGAGAAGCACACGTCGGTGCGCAGGCGGAACGTCCAGGTGCGCCCGTTGGCGGAGGCCTCCCAGCTCTCCGCCAGCTGGGGCTGGGGCAGGTAGTCGTCGTCGATGGTCACCAGGCTCTCGTACACCAGGTCATAGACGCTCATCATGTCCCGCTCCACCGGCTCCAGCGGGCGAAGCTGCTGGGTTTTGGTGGACTGGATGCCCACCACCAGATAGCCGTCGGCGTTGGACGCCTCAGCGGGCGGTAAGCACGTCAGCAGCAGACACGCCGCCAGCAGCAGCGCGGTTGAACACCTGGAAATAGAGCGCGTCATAGATCGCATAATCGCGTATCACCCTTCCTGCGTAGGTTTTCGTGGGGCCCTCCGGCATGGCGCTCAGGGACAGGGCGCGCCCGTCGGGGGAGTAGGCGGCGTTCGACAGCCAGCCGGCAATCTCCCCCTGCCCCGCGTGGTAGGCGCTGGCGACGGTGACCGGGTCCCCGCCGAACAGCTTCGACAGATAGTTCAGGTACCAGCAGCCGAAGCGGATGTTGGTCTCCGCCTCCCACAGCTGCTCGGCGGAATAGGTGGCGTCCAGCCCCAGCTTGTGGGCGATCCAGGCGGCGGTGTCGGGCATCAGCTGCATCAGCCCCCGGGCGCCCACGCCGGATTCGGCGGAGGTGGAGTAGCTGCTCTCGTTGAGGATGATGGACGCCACGAAGGCGGGCTGCAGGTTGTACTCCCCGGCGTAGAACTCGATGAGCTCCCGGTACTGCAGGGGATGGGCCGTGACCACCCGCTGGTAGGCCGCCTCCCGCGCCTCCCGCCGGTCGGTCAGGTAGTTGTTCATCATGATCTTCCCCGTCAGCAGCGCCCCGCACAGCAGCAGCAGCACCACGAGGGCGGCGCTCAGGGCGGCGGGGAAGGGCGCGGGCTCGGGCCGGGCGGCGCGGGGCTGCGTCGCCGGCGCGGGACGGCCCCGGAGGAACGCCGGCACCCCGTCTGCCGCGTCGGGGGGCAGCTGGATGCGCGAGGCCACGTCCCCGGGGGCGGGGCGCTGGGGCGCGGGCCGGTCATAGGGCCGGTACGCCTGGGCCGCGTAGTCCGCCGCGTCCGAGAGCGCCTGCGCGTCCGGGATGGGGCGCGGCGTGGGCCGGGCGGGCTGGGGCTGCCGGGGCTGCTGGTACTGGGCGGCGGTGGGCCGGGTCACGGGCTGGGCCATGCCGCCGAAGGTGGGGTCGAAGGGCACCGGATCGGGCGCGGGGGCGGCGGGGGTCGCCGTCTCCGGCGCGTCAGCCGGGCGGTAGCGGTCGCTGCGCCGGGGGCGCGGCGTGGGGTTGGTGTGCAGGGGGCCTCCTTTGACCGGCGGGGCCGGCGGAATCGGTGGTGGGAAGCGGAGGGCAGGGCCGCTCCGCGCTTTCGTGTCAGGCCAGGGACGCTTCGGCGAGGCGCAGCTCCTCCGCCCACAGGGGCGGCAGCAGGGCCTCGGTCTCCTCCGGGGTGCCCCGGGTGTCGATGACCACGTCGGCCCGGCGGGCCTTCTCATCGGCGGAGAGCTGGCTGGCGACGCGCTTCTCCGCGTCCGGGCGGGACAGCCCGTCCCGGGCCATGAGCCGCTCCAGCTGCGTTTCCCGGGGAAGCCACACGCACCACACCCGGTCGCACAGCGCGTCCAGCCCCTTCTCGTAGAGCAGGGGCATGTCCAGCACGCACACTGTCCAGCCCGCCGCCCGGGCCGCTTCGATGCCCTCCACGGTCATGCGGCGGATGAGGGGCTGCATGATGCCGTCCAGCCGGGCGAGGGATGCCGCGTCCGAGAACACGACGCGGCCCAGCGCGCCCCGGTTCAGCGTGCCGTCCGGGTGGAACACGCCCTCCCCGAAGGCCTCCCGCAGCGCGGGCAGCGCGGCCCCGCCCGGGGCGGTCAGCGCCCGGGACAGCAGATCGCCGTCGATGACCCGGGCCCCCAGCGCCGCGAGGGCCGATGAGACGTGGCTCTTGCCGCAGGCGATGGAGCCGGTCAGCCCGATGACGCGCATGGCATACCCTCCCCCTTCATACATAACGAATGAGCGGCCCCAAACCCTGCACCTTCAGGGCCCGGCCCCGCATGGAAAAATCGCCCGGTAAGGCTGACCTCGCCGGGCGCTCATGACTTATCCGCGCCTGTCCCACAGCTTCCAGATGCCCAGCGCCGCCAGCAGCGACGAGAAGGGCATGCAGCCGCAGCCCCGCCGCCCGTGGTAGTAGCGCTTGCGGCGGTTGCCGAAGATGACCATCAGCAGGAGCACCGTCAGCACCACCTTGCCCAGGCTGACGCCGGAATTGTCGTCGTCATACGCCACCTCGGCGCGGTGTTCGGCGGGCACCGGGTCGGCGTAGGCGGCGGCGAAGCGCTCCGCCCAGTCGCTCAGGGGGTCGGTGACGCTGCTCTCCGCCGGTTCCTCGCTCTGGTGGAACAGCCCGGCGGTGCTGACCGGCTCATCGGCGGTCTTGCTCAGCTCCGCGCAGAGGGCGGGCATCAGCGCGCAGATGGCCTCGTCGTAGCGCTGCTCCAGGAAGGGCCCCTCGAACTCCGCGTACAGCAGCCGGTTCAGCGCGGCGGCGGACAGGGGCACATCCGCGCCGGGCAGGACGGCCCAGGCATCCTCGCCGGCGGCAAGGAGCAGCAGCAGGTCGTCATCGTGCAGGTGCCAGGCGTCAAAGAGCCCGGCGGCATAGGCGGCGGCATCGGCGCCGTCCAGAAAGTCCACGGTCACCAGATAGACGGTCACGTCCGCGTCGGCGTCGTCGAGGCGCTCGTTCAGCGTCCGCACGTCCGCCACCGTGTCCGGGGAGAGCACGGCGGCGCTGTCGCAGACCTGCTGCGCCCTGTCCGGGTAGCGCGGCGTGATGGCGGCGCGGGCCGGGGCGGCAAGGGGCAGGGTCAGCAGCAGGGTCAGCGCCAGCAGGAAGGCAAATGACTTGCGCATGGGCGGCCCTCCTTACCATTCGATGGGCCGAACGCCCATCAGCTTCGCCAGACGGCCCAGGAGGGCGGAGTCCAGCTGCTCGTTGAAGCGCTCGGCGGCGTCCCGGGAGGCGCTGTGGAGCACGTCCGGGGGCGCGGCGACCACCCGGGTCAGGGTGCGCAGGTAGACCTGATCCCGGGCGCTGGCCTGCACGCTCTCCAGCGCGGGCAGCGCTTCGGACAGGGACGCGGCGGCCCGGGCGGCGGCCTCGTTGGCCTCCTGCAGCGCGGGCAGCGTTTCGTCCGTCAGGCCATCGAAGGCCCCGGCGGCATTCCGCAGGGCGGTGACGCGCTCGTCCTCCGCCCCCAGGTGCCGGGAGGCCACCACCGCCAGATTGGCACAGTCGGCGGCGTAGTCGTTGAGCAGCGTCCAGCCGCCCTCGTCCACCGCCCAGCCCTGGCTGGCCTGCAGCGCCCGGTCGCGCTCGTCGCTCCACCCGGTGCGCACGCCGATGGCGAGGGCCACCAGCACCAGCACGGCGCAGACGGCGACGCTCAGGGCGGTCAGCAGCCTCTGCTTCATGGCGTAGCCTCCTCTCGGGCCTGCTTACTTCAGGTTGGTCTGGAGCAGCTTCTTCTTCAGCTCGCTCTCCATCTGGTACAGCTGCTTCTCGGCCTCGATGCGGCGGGTATGGCCCTCCTGCTGGATGGTCATGACCTCGTTGATGGTGTCAATCAGGCTCTGGTTGGTCTCCACCAGCGTCTCGATGTCGATGATGCCGCGCTCGGCCTCCCGGGCGGTCTCCACGGTGCCCATCTTGAGGGCGGCGGCGTTCTTCTTCAGCAGCTCGTTGGTCATATCGGTCACGGCGGTCTGGGCCTTCAGGGCCTGCTGGCTGTGGTGCAGGCCCAGGGCCAGCACCATCTGGCTCTTCCACAGGGGCAGGGTGTTGGACAGGGTGGACTGGATGCGCTCCACCAGCAGGCTGTCGTTGTTCTGCAGCAGGCGGATCTGGGGGGCCATCTGCATGGACACCTGCCGGGTCAGCTTCAGGTCGTGGAGCTTCTTCTCCAGCCGGTCGCACTGGGCCGCCAGGTCGTTGGCCTTCTGGGCATCCATGGCGTCCCCGGAGGCGGCCGCGGCGTCCTGCAGCTGCTTCAGCTCGGTCTCCCGGATGCGGGCCAGGTACTCGTCACCGGCGATGATGTACAGCGTCAGCTGCCGGAAGTACTGGCTGTTCTGGTCGTAGAGCCGGTCGAACATGGCGACGTCCTTCAGCAGCTGGGCCTGATAGCTCTCCAGCGAGTCGGCGATGGTCTCCACGTTGCCGCTGACCTTCTCGTAGCGGGCCTTCATGCGGGTCATCTTGTCCTCGGCATTGGAGAACAGGCGGCGCAGGCCCTTGGGCTCCTCGGTGTCCTTCTCAAAGCCCTTCAGCTCGCCCACCAGATTCACCAGCATGTCGCCCACGGGGCCGGAGTCCTGGGTCTTGACGGCGGCGAGGGCCGTGTCGGAGAAGTCCGCGATCTTCTTCTGGGCATCGGCGCCGAAGAGCAGCACATGGTCGGGGTTGGTGATGTCCAGCTTGCCGATGAAGTCCTCGATGGCGGCGCGCTCCTGGTCGGTGAGCATGGCATCGGACAGGCGGGGCGCCGCCTGGGCGGCAGGCTCCGCGGCGGCGGGCTGGGCCTGAATGGAGCTCTCGGGCTGGGGCGCCACGGGGGTGTCGGGCATCTCGGGGGTCAGGGAGAGAAGGATGGGCTGCTGCTCGGTCATGGTCATCGGCTCCTTTTTCTGTGTCGTAGGGGGTAAGCGTGTGGCGAAGGCCGTCAGTTGCGGCCGTTTGCTTTGGACTGGTAGTAGGAGGAGAACTCCTGCCCCTGGTCATCGGTCAGGGTGTCCAGCGTGGGCACGGCGTCGGTGCCCATCTGGGCGGAGGCGGCGGTGCGGGCCGTGGATTTGATCTGGGGCA
>JAEDKS010000101.1 GCA_016295665.1 Clostridia bacterium | reverse complement strand
CGGCTGGAGGCGCCGACCGCCTCGCTGACCCTGAGTGGCACCTATGCCACCCCGGCGGACTACATCGCTGCGCTGAACGCGGACGGCACCTGGGTCTTCTACGACGAGGCGACGAACACCGCGCACATCACCGGCATGGCGGACTTCGTGCGGCACTGCAAGCCCGCAACCAAGGCGGTGGGCGCCTTCGACGCGCTGAACGCCACGCAGGGCGAGAACATCCTGTTCGGATACGGCGACGGCGCGGGGGCGCACTTTGACCCGGTGCTGGCGGCGCTGGTGGCGGGCACGGACTACGAGGCGGCCTTCGCCGCCGACCTGGTTCGGGAGGACGCGCTGGGCAATCAGGCGGACACCCGGGTGATGATGTACAATCCCATGTACTACCTCAGCCCCGCCTATGAGGGCTGCGGCACCTCGACCCCGGCGGCCCACTGGCGCATCCGCAGCGGCATCACGCAGGGCGACACGGCCCTGTGCACCGAGGTCAATCTGGCCCTGGCGCTCGAAGCGTGCGACGATGTTGCCAGCGTCGATTTCGCAACGGTCTGGGGACAGGGGCACGTGGAGGCCGAGCGGGCTGGCGATGCCGTGGGCAACTTCATTGCCTGGGTCAATGACTGCATGGCGGTACGGTAACAGGAAAGCAATATGGAAGGCAGGGGAGCGGACAGCCGCGGAGGACGCGGCACCGCTTCCTTTTTCGCGTGCCTGGCCCGGGCGTTTTTTGTGACAGCAAAAATGACCATTTGGCGGATGCGCCGCCACGGCTTTGCCTGTATAATACAATTACCCGAATGATACCCTTGCATCAAGGAAGGAGGTTCTCATGAAGCAAAGAAGGTGGATTGCCCTGCTGATGGCGCTGTGTATGGCGCTGGTGAGCGGCGCGGCCTGTGCCGAGGACATGGAGGCGCAGCTGACACAGGTGGTGTTGAGCACGCTGGATCAGGATGGGCTGGAATACGAGTACGATGCGGAGAACGGCTGGATTACCCTGATGTACATGCTGGACGGTGCGCCGGGGGAGGTGGAGGTTACCATCTTCCTCTATGACGACATGGTGTCCGTGGTGGTGGACAGCGCGCTGTCCGTGGAGGAGGACGCCTTTGAGCGGGCCGCGATTCTGACCACCCTCATCAACAGCGAGATCTACTATGCCCAGTTCCGCGTGGATCGGGATTACGGCAGTCTCGTGTGCCGCTCCTGCAACGTGATGGAGAACGTGCTGCCGGGCGAGGAGGAGATCAGGATGCTGCTGTACATCCCCATCATCTACATGGAGAACTATGGCGCCGGCATCACAGCGGTCCTTTCGGAGGGCGCGGATCCCTATGAAGCCTATGAGGCCTGTCAGACGTCCGTGCAGGAATAAGCGCTGCCCGGTCTGAACGAATGGAAAGGAGACAACGACGATGAAATGCAGAAAATGGTTGCCGGCGCTGCTGGCGGTGCTGCTGCTGACTCTGGCGCTGCCGGGGCTGGCGGAGGAACAGCTGTGGTCGTACGACAGCGGAAACATGTGCCTGGAGCTGAAAGGCAGCGTGAGCGGTGACGTGACGATCCCCGCCGAGGTGGACGGGTATCCGGTCAACGCCCTTCAGTCCAGCATCTTCAATTCCAACCATGAGATCACCTCGCTGACGATGCCCGACTCGCTGCGGGCGATTCAGGAGGGGGCCATTTCGTGGATGGACGGCCTGACCAGCGTGAAGCTGAACGACGGCCTGGAGTACATCGGCTCCACCTTCCACAACTGCGGCGCGCTGACCAGCCTGACGATTCCGGCCAGCGTGCGCATCGTGGACGGCGCGATCAACTCCTGCGAAAGCCTGAAGGCGATCACCTTCGAGGGCATTTGCCCGATCTTTTTGAACACCGATTGGTGCTTTGGATGGCTGCCGGACGACTGCGTGATCTATGTGCCCGACGATCAGCTGAGCGCCTATGCCGACGCGCTGGCGGATGTCAACGCAGCGGCGAATCGCCTGCAGCCCAGCGGCAAGAATGCCGTCGATGCCCGGATTACCGACACCGAGGGCTGGTTTGATTTCGATGCTGTCACCGGCACCATCACCGCCTACCGGGAGTACCACGCCTTTGTGGAGATTCCCGCGACCATCGGCGGCGTGGCGGTGAAGGCCATCGGCGCGGAGGCCTTCCGCAACGACTACAGCGTCTACGGCATCGTGTTCCCGGAGGGAATGGAGCGCATTGAGACTGCAGCCTTCCGTCAGGCCTGCAATCTGGCCTGGGCCGCCTTCCCGTCCACGCTGCGGGTCATCGGGGAGGAAGCGTTTGGCAACGCGAATCTCTTCGACATCCGGTGGAGCGAAGGGCTGGAGGAGATCGGCAGCCGGGCCTTCTGGTACGTCCGGACCTCCATGCTGGAGCTGCCTGGCACGCTGCGCACCATCGGCGATGGTGCCTTTGAGAATGCCTGGTGTCAGGAGCTGTATCTGGGCGGCAGCGTGGAGCACATCGGCGCCCGCGCCTTTGCTGGAAGCTCGCTGTCCTATATGGCCTTCGACCTCTACAGCCCCATCGACATCGCGCCGGACGCGTTCGTCGATACCTATCTTGAGGATGTGGATCTGCCCTGGGACTGCAGCTTTGAGAACCGGGACGCCTATGCCGCCCTGCTCGCGGAGCAGTGCCCGGACTGCACGGTATGGATCAACAATCCTCCCAGCACGGTCGCGGAATACCCGACCAACACGCTTGAAATCACCACCATTGAGGATGGCGTGTGGAAGGCCTACAACGGATCCCAGCCCGATCTGACGATCTGGACGGCCTACGATGATATCGATGTGACCGCCCTGGGCGACGGCCTGTTCAAGGGCAACCAGTCCATCCGTTCCTTCTATCCGCATCATTGCGGCTGGTTCACCACCATCGGTGCGGAGGCCTTTGCCGACAGCAGCCTGGCCTGTGTGGAGCTGTTCGGCTCCATCACCACCCTGGGCGACGGCGCCTTCCGCAACTGCGTCAACCTGACCGAGCTGACCCTGCCCGCGTCCCTGACCACCGTTGGCAGCGGCGTGCTGGAGGGCTGCACGGGCCTGAAGAAGGTCATCGTGCTCTGTGACCCGGCGGTGCTGCCCGCGGACATGGGCGCTGTGCTTGCCGGGGTGGAGGAGCTCTATGCCGCGCCGGACGCCACCGAGGAACAGGTGCAGCAGCTCAGCGCGCTGGCGGGCTATGCCTGGTATGAGTCCGTTGCACGCCTGGGAGAGAGCCGGCGTCAGCTGCAGGTGATGCCCTACGAGCCCCTGCCCGGTGATGACTTCTGGTATGACGAGGACTACGCACGGCTGGACAGCTACATGGGCTGGGAGCTGAACCTGGTGCTGCCCCGGGAGATTGACGGCGTGCAGCTGACCATGGTGGGCGGCGGCATGATGAACCGCGCCGCTGCGGGCGATAACTACGAAGTGGAGCTGCCCGTGCGCTCCCTGGTCATCCCCGAGACCTACACCGAGCTGCCCCTGTATGCGTTCCAGGGCTGCGAGACGCTGGAGACGGTCGTCTGCTACGCACCCCTTGAAACGCTTTCCGAGGGCGTGTTCTCCGGCTGCACGAGCCTGCGCGAGGTCGTGTTTGTGAACGGCGTGCACCAGCTGGACCGGTGTGTCTTTGACGGCTGCACCAGCCTGCAGACAGTGTACCTGGGCAATGCCGTCTCGATGAACGAGTACAGCCTGCTGAACACGGATGGCAGCGAGGCCTTCCCGCAGGCGCAGTGCATCACCGACCCGGCGCTCCTGCCCGATGTGGACGCGCTGCTGGAGGCGGTTCGCAGTGAGCCCATGGAAGCGCCCGAGCCTGAGCCGGAGCCCATCGTTGCCGCGCCTGTGGGCGAAGCGGGTGCCCCCTTCCTGGGCACCTGGTACGGCATCTCCATGGAGATGGGCGGCGACGTGTATGCGCTGTCGGACTTCGGCATGACCATGGTGCTGACGTTGAACGAGGACGGCACCGCAGAGCTGTTTGACGGCGAGGAAAACGATACGGCGGCCTGGATGGTGTCCGACGGCGTTGCGCTGATTGACACCATGGTGGGCACGCTGAACGGGGACGGCAACCTGTACCTGTCCGAGGACGGTGCCGGCATCATCTTCTCCCGCGAGGCTGCGGGCGATGCGCCTGTGGTGCCCGAGACGCCTGACGCCGCGCCCGTAGGCGAAGCAGGGGCTCCCTTCCTGGGCACCTGGTACGGCATCTCCATGGAGATGGGCGGCGACGTGTATGCGCTGTCGGACTTCGGCATGACCATGGTGCTGACGTTGAACGAGGACGGCACCGCAGAGCTGTTTGACGGCGAGGAAAACGATACGGCGGCCTGGATGGTGTCCGACGGCGTTGCGCTGATTGACACCATGGTGGGCACGCTGAACGGGGACGGCAACCTGTACCTGTCCGAGGACGGTGCCGGCATCATCTTCTCCCGCGAGGCTGCGGGCGATGAGCCCGGGGCGCCGACGATGCCCGACGCGCCTGATGTGTCCGGAGTGCCTGCCGGCGGCGTCGCCACGGAGACGAAGTATGTGCTTGCTACCATGGATTCCAGCGGCTATACCATGACCCCTGAGATGCTGGGCGGCATGGAGTACTCCCTCGTGTTCCACGAGGACGGCACCGTGGATTTCGTGTTTGCAGGGACGCCCATGCCGGGCATCACCTGGAGCATGGGCACCGCCGACACGGCGGACGGCCCCGCTGAGGCGGCGGTCATGAACTACTACGGCACCCTGCTGTACGCGGTGGTGACGGCGGAGGGCCTCGACCTGGATTACTACGGCAGCATGCTGATTCATTTCATCGTGGAACCATAACGGCATTTCCCTGCGCAACCTCTGCCCGCCGGCCTCCTGCCGGCGGGCAGAATCGCTTTTACGGCGCGGGTCGGGGCCCATCGGGGGCGCTGGAAATCCGTCCAGAAAAAAACGCGCGCAAATTCGGGAAAAATCACGCAAAGCCCGTTGACAACAGGAAAAATCTCTGTTATGATAATGCAGTTGAGACATGCGCGGTGAACTGCGCCCATTTGGGCTGCGCACCGCCGGGACAGAAAGGAGCCGACGGGAAGATGGAAATGCTCAAGTCAAGCCCCAATCGGGTGGTGGGCACCAAGCAGGTGCTGCGCGGCCTGAAGGCGGGCACGCTCCTTCGGGTCTATGTCGCCAACGACGCGGACACGTTCCTGTATCAGCGCATCACCCAGGCCGCAGAGGCCGCGGGGGTGCAGGTGATCCGGGTCGCGTCCATGAAGGAGCTGGGAGAGGCGTGCGCCGTGCAGGTACCCACTGCGGCGGCGGCGGTCTGCCGGTAAGCCTTCACCCTACTTTCCTGCCTGCAAGTTTCCGAGGGTTGCGGAAATTTTGTGGAAGATAATTTGGAGGTGCTTCCATGCCCACGATCAATCAGCTCATTCGGAAGGGCCGCGAGAAGGTGGCGAACAAGTCCACCGCTCCCATTCTGCAGGGCTGCCCGCAGAAGCGCGGCGTTTGCCTGAGCGTCAAGACCACGACGCCCAAGAAGCCCAACTCTGCGCTTCGCAAGATCGCCCGTATCCGTCTGACCAACTCCATTGAAGGTACCTGCTACATCCCCGGTATCGGTCACAACCTGCAGGAGCATAGCGTTGTGCTGATCCGCGGCGGTCGTGTGCGCGACCTGCCTGGCGTCCGCTACCACATCATCCGTGGTGCGCTGGATACCGCCGGCGTCGCCAAGCGGATGCAGGCCCGCTCCCTGTACGGCGCCAAGCGGCCCAAGAAGTAAGCCGGGAAGAGCCGAAGGGAACAGGAGCGATCCGACGCGCGGATTCTCCGCCGCCGCCCGAAGCAGTGAACAAGGGCAGCGCCGCTGCCAAAGCGTTTCCTCCCTGGAACCGGAGGGGACGAAGCCCGGCGCCGCTCCATTGTCCGGCCCGAACCGGGGCCGGAGGCGCGTGATGCTGACACGCACCGTGAGGGAGAGGACGAGCCCGCCCATGCAGGTCGCTCGCGTCCCGCACTTGAAACACGAACAATGTAGGAGGGAATTACCATGCCCCGTCGCGGTTTTGTACCCAAGCGTGAGGTGCTGCCGGATCCCGTACACGGGACCACGGTGGTGACCAAGCTCATCAATCAGATCATGCTGGACGGCAAGCGCGGTGTTGCGCAGAACGTCTGCTATGAAGCCTTCGATATGATCAAGGAAAAGACCGGCAAGGAGCCCAGCGAGGTTTTCCAGGCTGCCCTGGCGAACGTGGCTCCGTCCCTGGAGGTCAAGGCCCGTCGTGTGGGCGGCGCCACCTATCAGGTGCCTATCGAGATCCGCCCCGAGCGCCGTCAGACCCTGGCCCTGCGCTGGATCGTGGACTTCTCCCGCAAGCGCGGCGAAAAGACCATGGCTGAGCGTCTGTGCGCCGAGCTGATCGATGCCTCCAACAACACCGGTGCCGCCGTGAAGCGCAAGGAAGAGATGCACCGCATGGCCGAGGCGAACAAGGCCTTCGCGCACTATCGCTGGTAATCCGGCCGGCCTCTACCCAAGAAGCAGACCAGATTGCATTGACCGAAAGGAGCGAATGGCAATATGCCTCGTAGTCATCCCCTTGATATGATCCGCAATATCGGCATCATGGCTCACATCGACGCCGGTAAGACCACCACCACCGAGCGCATCCTGTTCTACACGGGCAAGACGCACAAGATCGGTGAGACCCATGAGGGTACCGCCACCATGGACTGGATGGCGCAGGAGCAGGAGCGCGGCATCACCATCACCTCCGCCGCCACCACCTGCCTCTGGCATGACCCCCTGGATCCCGACAACAAGAACCGCACCTACCGCATCAACATCATCGACACCCCCGGCCACGTGGACTTCACCGTGGAGGTGGAGCGCTCCCTGCGCGTGCTGGACGGCGCTGTCAGCGTGTTCTGCGCCAAGGGTGGCGTTGAGCCCCAGTCCGAGACCGTGTGGAAGCAGGCCGAGACCTATCAGGTGCCCCGCATGGCCTACGTCAACAAGATGGACATCATGGGCGCCAACTTCTACCGCGTGGTGGAGATGATGCGTGATCGCCTGCATGCCAATGCGGTGCCGATTCAGCTGCCCATCGGCAAGGAGTCCGATTTCCGCGGCATCATCGACCTGATCACCATGCGCGCCGAGGTCTACTACGATGACCTGGGCAAGGACGTCCGCGATGAGGACATCCCCGCCGATATGCTCGACGAGGCCCAGCAGTGGCACGACGAGCTGATCGAGAAGGTCGCCGAGCAGGACGACGAGCTGAGGGAGAAGTACCTGGAGGGCGAGGAGCTGACGGTGGAGGAAATCCGCCGCACCATCCGCAAGGCGACCATCGCCTGCAAGATGAACCCCGTCTGCTGCGGTACCTCCTATCGCAACAAGGGCGTGCAGCCCCTGCTGGACAACATCATCTACTATATGCCGGCCCCCACGGACATCCCCGCCATCAAGGGCTTCGATGCCCATGACCCGGAAAAGGAGATCGACCGCCATCCTTCCGACAGCGAGCCCTTCTCCGCTCTGGCCTTCAAGATCATGACCGACCCCTTCGTGGGCCGTCTGGCGTTCTTCCGCGTGTACTCCGGTCACCTGGCTGCGGGCAACTACGTGATGAACTCCACCAAGCAGAAGCGTGAGCGTATGAGCCGCATCGTGCTGTTCAACGCCAACGACCGCGAGGAGATCCCCGAGGTCTTTACCGGCGAGATCGCCGGCGCCGTGGGTCTGAAGGAGACCACCACCGGCGACACCCTCTGCGACGAGAACAACCAGGTCATTCTGGAGTCCATGGTGTTCCCCGATCCCGTGATCGAGGTCGCCATCGAGCCCAAGACCCGCGCCGGTCAGGAGAAGATGACCATGGCGCTGCTGAAGCTCGCCGAGGAGGACCCCACCTTCAAGACCTACACCAACAAGGAGACGGGCCAGACCATCATCGCCGGCATGGGCGAGCTCCATCTGGAGATCATCGTCGACCGTCTGCTGCGTGAGTTCAAGGTCGAGGCGACCGTGGGCAAGCCCCAGGTTACCTACAAGGAGACCATCCGCAAGCACGCCCGCGCCCAGGGCAAGTTCGTGCGTCAGACCGGTGGCCACGGCCAGTACGGCGACTGCACCATCGAGATTGATCCCATTGGGCCTGGCGAGAACTACACCTTCGAGAACCTCACCGTGGGTGGCGTGATTCCCAAGGAATTCATCGCGCCCGTGGACAAGGGCATCCAGGGCGCTGCCAAGGCGGGCCCGCTGGCTGGCTTCGAGGTCGTGGGCTTCAAGGCTGCCGTGGTTGACGGCTCCTACCACGACGTTGACTCCTCCGAGCAGGCCTACGAGATCGCCGGCTCCATGGCTTTCAAGGAAGCCGTGCTGAAGGCCGATCCCTGCCTGATGGAGCCTGTCATGAAGGTGGAGATCATCGTGCCCGACCAGTACCTGGGCGACATCATGGGCAACGTGTCCAGCCGCCGCGGTCGCGTCGAGGGCACCGAGATGCGCGGTGTTGACCAGATCATCCACGCGTTTGTCCCGCTGAGCGAAATGTTCGGCTACACCACCGACCTCCGTTCCCGCACCCAGGGCCGTGGCATGTTCACCATGCAGTTCGACCACTACGAGCAGGTGCCGAAGAACGTGGCGGACAAGGTCATCGGCGAGCGTCAGAAGAAGGACTGATCGTCCTTCCTCTCCGCGCCCTGACCGGAAGCTGACATCTACCGATACTGACTGATTTTTAGGAGGGAATTTCCCATGGCGAAGGAGCGTTACGAGCGCAAAAAGCCCCATGTAAACATCGGCAC
>JAEDKS010000100.1 GCA_016295665.1 Clostridia bacterium | reverse complement strand
AGGCGTTCTCCACCCCCTTGGTGGACCGGGCAAAGGCCTTCAGCTCGCTGTAGTGCGTGGTCGCCAGGGTGGTGACATGGATGTGCAGCAGCCGCGTCAGAATGCTCTGGGCCAGAGCCGCGCCCTCGGTGGGGTCGGTGCCCGCGCCCAGCTCGTCAAAGAGCACCAGATCCCGGGGCGTGACCTCCCGCATGATGGTCACGATGTTGGTCATGTGCCCGGAGAAGGTGGACAGGCTCTGCTCGATGGACTGCTCGTCGCCGATGTCCGCGAACACCTGCTCGAATACCGCCAGCTCCGTGCCCAGGTCGGCGGGCACCTGCAGACCCGCCTGCGCCATCAGCGTGAACAGGCCCACGGTCTTGAGCGTGACGGTCTTGCCGCCGGTGTTGGGGCCGGTGATGATGAGCGTGGTGAAGGCGCCGCCCATCCACAGGTTGCTGGGCACCACCTTCTCCGCCGGAATCAGCGGATGACGACCCCGGACGATGTTGATGCGCCCCTCGGTGTTCATCCTGGGGCTCACGCCGTTCATACTCCGGGACAGCAGGCCCTTGGCGAAGATGAAGTCCAGCTCCGCCAGGCGCTCCACGTCCTCCCGCAGCTGCTGGGCATAGGGCGCGATCTCCGCCGACAGGGCCGCCAGAATCCGGGCGATCTCCTGCTGCTCCTTCAGCTCCCACTGCTTCAGCTCGTTGCCCATCTCCACCGCCGCCATGGGCTCGATGAACAGCGTCGCCCCGGAGGTGGACTGGTCGTGCACCAGACCGGGCACGCTGGCGCGGTACTCCGCCCGCACCGGCAGCACATAGCGGTTGTTCCGCACGGTGATGATGGGATCCTGCAGGTATTTGGAGATGGTGGGGCTGTGAATCATCTGGTTCAGCCGCTCCTTGATGCGCTCCGTGGCGCCCCGCAGGTGGCGGCGGATGTTGGTCAGCTCGGAGGAGGCCCGGTCCGCGATCTCGTCCTCGGACAGAATCGCGTCGGTGATGTCCGTCTCCAGATGCCGCAGAATCATCAGCCCCTCCGCCTTCTGCCGCAGCAGGGGTGTGTTTTCCCGCTCCGTCACCAGCGCGTCATGGGCGTATCGGGACGCCCGCAGCATCTCCGCCACGTTGATGAGCGCCCTCGGGCTCAGGGTCGCGCCCTTGTCCGCCAGCGCCAGGCTGGGCCTGACGTCCTCAAAGCGCACCAGCGGATGCCCGCCCATGTACTGCAGGATCACCGTCGCTTCCTCGGTCTCCTGCTGCCACAGGAGCACCTCCGGCAGGTTGCTGCCCGGCTCCAGCGCCCGGCACTTCTCCGCGCCCATGTCCGTCAGCGCCAGCGCCGCGAGCATCTCCCGGATCTTCGTAAACTCCAGCACGCGCAGGGTGCGCTGCTGCATTTTGGTCTGCTCCATCTTCTTGTCCTCATTTCGTCGTCAGGGGCTCCGCGCTGCCGCCCGCGTGCAGCAGCGGTTCAAAGCACTTCTCCCGGAGGAAGGCGATCGCGGGGCCCAGCAGGAATGCCGTGACCACCGTGCACACGCCCACCGTGGCCCCCATCAGGAAGCCCGCCACCACGCACATAAGGTCGGTGCCGATGCGCAGCAGGCGATACGGTCCCAGCTTCCTGTCCGCCATGTGCAGGGAGATGGCGTCATAGGTCGATACGCCCAGGTCGGCGGTGATGTACAGCGCACAGGACACGCAGATCACCCCGATGCCCAGCACCAGGTACACCACGCGCCCCGCCATGCCCGGCAGCCCGAACACCGCCGTGAGGCCCCGCTGGCAGAAGTCCACCACATAGCCGAACAGGAACAGGTTCAGCAGCGTGCCCAGCCCGATGTAGTGCCGGTTCATCACCAGCACCGCCAGCAGCAGCAGCGTGTTGATGCCGATATAGATCAGCCCCTCCGGCAGGGGAATCACGCGGTACAGCCCGCTGCACAGCGTCTGGAAGGGATCGACACCGAAGTCCGCCATGCGGCACAGCGACACGCCGAACGCGCAGATCATGACGCCCAGAAACGCCATCACCAGACGGCGGCGCTTCACGCCGGGGCGAAAGTACGCCTCCAGGAACGAAATCAGCTTCCGTACCATGCTCTCCATCCTCCTCATGGGGCATCCGCGCCCCGCTTCCCACCGCTTGTTTCTCACTCCACCGGGCGCTGCCAGTGGCCCAGCGTACAGCCTGCCGCAGCCTCCCGCCCGTCGGTCAGCTCCCACAGCGCGCTCCAGCCCGCCTCCGCCACCTGTGCCCGCACATCCGTGACCACGGCGTTCATCAGCCGCACCAGACACCCCTCCGGCAGCCGCTCCCGCAGCAGCGGGTAGGCGTAGCCCCGCCGGTCGCACAGCGTCTGGCCCCGCAGGCTGTCCGGGGACTGCTCGTCGCACATCCGGCAGGCCGCGTGGCCCTGGGTGAGGCCCAGATACGTCCGGGCCGGGCAGTGGTGCAGCAGCATCAGCTGGGTGCGGCCCCAGGCGGGCACCAGGATGGGCGGCTGACCCGCCATCAGCGTCCGCAGCTCCCGGCCCGTCAGCTCACAGGAAGCTGTCACGAAGGCGCAGCCCGCTTCCAGCAGCAGCTGCGCTGCGCGGCGGTTCATCACCGGCACCCCCGGCCCCGCGCCATAGGGCACGGGCCACGCCAGCCCCAGCTGCCCCACGCTGCCCAGCAGCACGCCACCCAGACGGTCGCGGTACGCCTCCGTCAGGCGATGGAGCATGCGCAGCGTCGCCTCCTCGCACACGGTGGGCAGGCCCAGCCAGGTGCCCGCAGGCAGCGCGTCCAGCCCCGCCCGCAGCGCGTCCTCCCGCCAGTCCTCCGGATGCCAGACCACGCGGCAGCCCTCGGGCAGCCCCGCCGCCTGCGCAGGGTCGCGCAGAATGACCGTGGTGGGCAGCCCGTCCCGGGGCAGCCGCTCCGGGGGCGGAGGCAGCTCCGGCCCCGCCTTCCGGGCAAAGGCCCCGGCCCGCGCCTCCGCCAGCGCATCCAGCGCCCGCCGCCGCAGCGCGTTCAGCGCGGACACCGGCACAAAGGCGCCCTCCGTTCGCACGTGCAGCGCCCGGAGCACAAAGGGCGTGTCCCCGGTTTTGTTCAGGCTCCGCCGGGCGTCCTCCTCCGTCATGGCGCGGCTCCGGGCCGGCGCGACCGGCTCGTCCTCCACGGTCACGAAGCACGTGCCGTCCGAGGCCGTCAGCTGCAGGGGCTCCCCCGGCATGGCCCGCAGCCACACCTCCGCCCCGATGGGCGGCACGGGCAGCTCCCGGGCCTCCTGCAGCTGCGCGCTGTCCGCCAGACGCACCACCGCGTCCCCCGGGCGCACGCGCATATCCTCCCGCAGCCGCAGGGTCGCCGTGCCCCCGGCGGGCACCTCGTGGCCCGCGTAGACCATCTCCGCGTCCCCCCGGGCCGTGCGGAGCTGCAGCCCATCGCCGTCGTGCAGCGTCATCGTCATCCTCGCCTGGGCCAGTCCGCCCCGGACGCCGGTGATCTCGCCCACCGGCACACCGCCGTGGTTCACCCGCTCCGGGCAGATGACCCCCGCATCCTCCGCACCCATGGCATAGCCGCGCATCAGGCCGCCCCGCTGGAAGATCTGCAGCAGCTGCCGCTTCTCCTCCGCGTCCGCAGGGCGGAAGCGGCCCGCGTCCAGCGCGTCGATGGCCCGGCGGTAGCTCCCCGCCACCACCGCCACGTACTCCGGACGCTTCAGCCGGCCCTCCAGCTTCACCGAGCAGACCCCGGCCTCCGCCAGCGCGGGCAGGTCGTCCCGCAGGCACACGTCCCGGGGCGACAGCCAGGCGCCCGGTCGGCCCCGGTAGGTGTACGTCAGCCGACAGGGCTGCGCACACCGGCCCCGGTTGCCGCTGCGCTCCCCCACCATGGAGGAGAACAGGCACTCCCCGCTCACCGCCACGCACTGCGCCCCGTGCCCGAAGGCCTCGATCTCGATGCCCTCCGCCGCGCACAGCGCCATCTCGCGCACGCTGCACTCCCTTGCCAGCACCACGCGCCGCATGCCCATCTCCCGGCACCAGCGGGCACCGGTGGCGTTGTGAATCGCCATCTGGGTGCTGGCATGGACGGGCAGCTCAGGAAAGCACCGCCGCGCCAGCAGCAGCACCCCCAAATCCTGCACCAGCACCGCATCCACCGGGATGCCGTTCAACAGCCGCAGCACCGCCATGACCGCGTCCAGCTCCCCGTCCTTCACCAGCGTGTTCACCGTGACGTGTACGCGCACGTGGTGCAGGTGGGCAAAGCGCACCGCGTCCCGTAGGGCTGCCTCGTCAAAGTTGCCCGCGCCGGAGCGGGCGCTGAAGGCCGCGTAGCCCAGGTAGACCGCGTCCGCCCCGGCTGCCACCGCCCGCTCCAGCGCCTCCCGGGTGCCCGCAGGGGCCAGATTCTCCAGACGGCTCATGCGCTCTCTCCGCCCCCGGCCCGCAGGGCCTCCAGCTCCGCACGCACCTCCGCCAGCTCCCGGCGCAGGCGCTGGTTCTCGTCCTGGGCCCGCATCAGCTCGTCGCCCAGGTCGATGGCTGCCAGCACCGTCGCCCCCGCCAGCGGCACCCGCGCCGCCTGCGCGGTTTCCGACAGCTTCCGGTCCACGTACGCCGCGACACGGCGCAGGTACTCCGGGCTGTCCGGGGAAATGAGGGTATAGTCGCGTCCCGCGACACGGACCGTGATCTTCTGCTTCGTCATGGGGTTGCCCTCCTGTCGCCTTCACGGCTGCTTCCGGGGTGATTGGAAAAGGCGGATGGTTTTCGCCATCCGCCGCAGCAATCAAAGTTGGTCAAAGGGATAGCTCTCGCCAAAGGTGTCCACACGGATGGACTTCATGACCACCGGCGTGAGCGGCTTGTCGCGGAAATCGCGCTTCACCTCCGCGATGGACATCGCCACCTCCACGCCCTCCAGCACCTTGCCGAAGGCCGCGTACTGACCATCCAGATGGGGGCTGGTGCTGGTCATGATGAAGAACTGGCTGCCCGCGGAATCGGGCACCATGGTGCGGGCCATGCTCAGCACGCCCTCGGTGTGCTTCAGCGGGTTCTTCACGCCGTTGGCATCGAACTCGCCCTTGATATGATAGCCCGGGCCGCCGGAGCCGATGCCCTTGGGGTCGCCGCCCTGAATCATGAAACCGGGGATGACCCGGTGGAAGGTGAGGCCATCATAAAAGCCGCTGTTCGCCAGGGCGATAAAGTTGCCCACGGACTGGGGCGCGGTCTCCGGGTAAAGCTCGCCCTTCATCTCGCGACCGTCCTCCATGGTAATCACAAATACAGGATGCTGTGCCATTGTCATCTATCTCCTTTCCAGCCGCCGCAGCGCTGCGACGGCAACAGCAACATTGTACCAGCATTGGCGGTGGTTTGCAAGTGTTTCGGCGGATTTCGCCGCTATTCTGCCCCTTCTCCCAGGAAGAGCGCCCGCTTGCGCGCCGCCATCTCCGCCACACGCCGGATGTACAGCTCGATGTTCGCCACGTTGGGGGCGCGTCCGATGTGTCCCTCCTCGGGGTAGACCCGCTTGCTGATGCCCCCCGCGCCCATGGCGAGGATATGCGTGGTCTCCTCCATCATGTCCACGTTGTACAGGCAGGCATGCCCCGGCAGGGCATGGCCCACGTTCTCCTGATTGCCCGCCATGTGCTTCTGGCGGTAGAGGTAGTACGCCTCCAGCCCCAGCGCCAAGGCCGTCTCCCGGCCCAGGCGCACCATCGCCGCCGCGGTCTCTCCGTCGGGAAGCGGGGCGTTCTCCAGGTGCATGCGGCTCGAGCGCTTGATCGCCAGGGTGTGCACCGTCAGGCTCTCCGGGCGCAGCTGCCGCGCCGCGTCCATGGTGCGGGCAAAGTCGTCCAGGCCCTCGCCGGGCAGTCCGGCGATCACGTCCATGTTGATGTGGCGGATGCCCGCCTCCCGGGCCAGGGCGTAGGCGTCCAGCACCTGCCGCGCCGTGTGCGCCCGCCCGATCACCTGCAGCGTGCGGTCGTTCATGGTCTGGGGATTGATGCTGATGCGGCCCACCCCCGCTTCCCGGATGGCCTGCAGCTTGCCCGGGGTGATGGTGTCCGGGCGGCCCGCCTCCACCGTGTACTCCATGGCGCCGGGGAACAGCGTCATCATCCGCTCCAGCAGCCGCTTCAGCTGCGTCTCGCTGAGCGCGGTGGGCGTACCGCCGCCCACGTACACCGCCCGGAGCCGCTTGCCCGTCTCCGCCAGCAGGCGGGAGGTGTCCTCCATCTCCCGCATCAGCGCGTCCAGGTACGGCTCCACCAGCCTGCCGTCCCCCACCTCGCCCGAGGAGAACGAGCAGTAGGCACAGCGGGTGGTGCAGAACGGGATGCCGATGTAGGCATCCGCCCACTCGTCCCCGGGTGGCAGCATGCCCAGCTGCACCCGCGCCACCTCGCCCAGCAGCGCGGCCTTCTCCCGCGTCACGTCAAAGCGCTCCCGCACCTGCGCTTCGGCCTCCGGCAGGGTCAGCCCCGACGCCAGCGCCTCCCAGATCAGATGGGTGGGCCGCACGCCCGTCAGGCTGCCCCACGGGGGATGGATGCCCGTCACCTTGCGGCACAGGTCATACAGCGTCTGCTTGCACAGCCGCCGCGCCGCGCGCTTGCGGTGCAGCGCCCGCAGCCGGTCGTCCGCGTCCGTGGGGATGGGCACCCGGTTTTCCGCCCGGGCCGCCCCGTCGTGGAACACGCAGACGTAATCCCCCGCCTCCTCCCGGGCCTCCCAGGTGAAGCGGCGCTGCGCCCACACCTCGTCGGGCAGCGAAAAGAGCCGCGTGACGTTCATCAGCTCCGGCTCAATGGTCTCCAACCAGACCGTCAGCTCCTCCATCAGCCGTGCCCTCCCAGGATCTCATGGGTGTCCCGCAGGGGCATCAGCCGCCGCAGCGATGCCATCAGCGACGCCTCGCTGCCGCCGGGCAGGTCGGTGCGCCCCCATCCCTCATCGAACATCGTGTCACCGGTGAACAGCATCCCTCCGCACTCGTAGCAAACGCCGCCCGGTGTATGCCCCGGGGTGTGCAGCACCCGGAAGGCCATGCCCGCATACACCAGCAGGTCGCCCTCCTCCACCGTGCGGGTGGCCCGGCGGCAGGTGATGTGCCGATCAATCATCCAGCACACGTTCAGCTCCGGGCTGTGGAGCATGGGCTCGTCCTGCGTGTGCACCACCAGCTCCGTGCCCGGGCCCATCAGCGCGTCCACCGCGCCGATGTGGTCGAAGTGCCCATGGGTCAGCAGGATCGCCGCCAGGCTGCGCCCGCCCATCGCCGCACGGATTTTCTCCGCGTTCGCGCCCGGGTCGATGACCACGCAGTCCTCCCGATCCTCCCGCCAGAGCAGGTAGCAGTTCGTGGAAAGAAGTCCCACCGTCACCCGCTTCATCTGTACCGTCTGCTGCCCGCCTTGCATGTTGCCGCTCCCTTCCGCGTCAGAACGCCTTGGTGGAATCCATCAGGATGGTCACCGGCCCGTCGTTGACCAGCGCCACCTTCATGTCCGCGCCGAAGCGCCCGGTCTCCACATGGATGCCCTGGGCGCGCCACGCCGCCACCAGCTCCTCATACATGGGATCCGCCTTGTCCGGGCGCGCCGCCGTGATGAAGGACGGACGCCGCCCGCCCCGGGCATCCCCGTAGAGCGTGAACTGGCTCACCGCCAGAATCTCCCCGCCCACGTCCCGGATGGACAGGTTCATCTTCCCCGCCGCATCCTCGAACACCCGCAGGTTCGGCACCTTCTCCGCCATGTATTTGAGATCGGCGGCGGTGTCGTCCACGTGCACGCCGATCAGCACCAGAAAGCCCCGGCCGCACCGGCCCACGACCTCGCCGTCGATGGTGACGGACGCCTCCGTCACCCGCTGGATCACACAGCGCATGATGCTTCCTCCTTTGCTTTTCCACCCGGTGCCCGCCGGGGGCAGCGTCTCCGCTCACCCGTTGACCCGGTACACGTCAATCACATCCGACCGTCTCCGCAGCTGTCGGATCACGCTGTCCATCTGCTCCCGGGAATGAACCTCCAGCACCAGCTTGATGGTGGCAATCTTGTTCTTGTCACAGCCGGAGGTGCTGTTGCGGATGAACACCCCCAGGTCACCGATGTAGGTGGCAATCTCGCCCAGCATGCCCACATGGTCGTAGCCCACAATCTTGATGGCGGCGCAGAAGGAGCCCAGGTTCGTCTCCGCCCAGGCCACGTCCACCCGGCGCTCCGCTTCGCCGCTGAGGGCGTTGACGCACTCCGCCTTGTGGATGGTCACGCCCCGGCCCCGGGTGATGTAACCCACGATGTCGTCCCCGGGCACCGGGCTGCAGCACTTGGCAAAGCGCACGGGAATGTCCATGTCCTCGTTGCCCACCATGATGATGCCGTGGTTCGCCTTCACCGGACGGCGATGCTGCGCATCGGGCGCCGGCTCCATCCGGGGCGCCGGGGCGGGCTCGTGGGCGCGCTGCTCGTCCATGAGCCGCGACACCACATACACGCTCGCCATGCCGCCGTAGCCCACCGCGCCGAAGATGTCGTCCAGCTCCTGGAAGCCGTACTTCTTCAGGATGCAGTCGTAGTATTCCGGCTTGAGCAGATCCGCCATGTTCACGTTGCGGCGCTTGCACTCGCGCTCCACCATGCTCCGGCCCAGCTCAATGTTCTCCTCCCGCAGCTCCTTCTTCAGGAACTGGCGGATTTTCGCCTTGGCCTGGGGCGTGCGGCAGATGCGCAGCCAGTCCGTGGACGGGCCCTTGCTGGAGGCGGAGGTCATGATCTCCACCCGGTCGCCGGTCTGCAGCTCCGTATCAAGGGGGACGATGCGCCCGTTCACCTTGGCGCCCACGCACTTGTTGCCCACACCCGAGTGGATGCGGTAGGCGAAGTCCAGGGGCGTGGCGCC
>JAEDKS010000099.1 GCA_016295665.1 Clostridia bacterium | reverse complement strand
CATCATGCCGTTGATGAGCAGCTTCTTTTCCATGGGAAGTCCTCCTTTTCTGAGATGATACTCTGATGAATGGAAACCTCGTTGGTGCCAACCTGACAGTTCCTGCAGGGGCGGATAGAGGAATACAGTGCGTTCCCTCGATGCCGCAAACCACGCGCAAGTTGCAACTCGTGTTCGCGTTGCCATTCCAGTTGACGTTGCACCTCTAACCCACAAGCCACGCGCAAGTTGCAACCTGATGCGGTGGACAATGGAGGACTTCAAGACCCTCTAACCCACAAACCACGCGCAAGTTGCAACGCGCGCTGGAGGCGGACGAATACTTCCACGCACACCTCTAACCCACAAGCCACGCGCAAGTTGCAACGTATACCACCCCACATAATAACAATTTACGTTAACCTCTAACCCACAAGCCACGCGCAAGTTGCAACGGCTACTTTTGGGCTTCTGCACGGATTACTATGTGCATCTTAACCTTTTCGAGTGTAAAGCCGGCATTGTTCACCAATGACTGATGGCTACTATCTCGATTTCGGGACGGAGAGTCGCCCCCAAAGCCGGTGCGAAGTCGCTATTCTTTTTCTGATTGCTTGTCCTTCGCACTCAGCTCTTTTGCGATGATTTCATCAATTCCCTTGATGGACAGGTTCTGGGAGGCGTTGTAGTCGGCATTGGTTCGATAGCCGCATCGGATGCAACAGAATGTCGCCTGTTCCTTACGGTTCTCCGGGTCGATGTTACCACAGCGGCTGCACCGCTGGGAGGTGTACTGCGGTTTCACCTTTCTGACCACAATGCCCGCTTCCGCGGCTTTCGCCTCAATCTTGCTCTGCAGGTCGTAGTACGTCCAGTGCTGAAGCCGTCGCGGATACTCCAGATTGCTTTTGATGCCGCTCAGATCCTCCATCTGGATGGTGCCATAGCCGTTCTTGACTGCGAAGTCCACCAGCGCCTTGCTGTAGCGATGGTTGATGGTTTTGCGGAAGTTTGCAATCCTGTCCTGCATGCTGCAGACCGCATCCACACGGGTTTTCGTGCCGTGCCCGATTCGGCCCTCCCCGCAGTATGCAGCCTGATGCTGAAGCGATTTCTTGCGGGCTTCGCAACTTTGCGCAAACTCCGTCACCTCGCCGCCCTCGATTCTCAATCGCTCGTATTCGCCCACGGAGCTGGCATAGATCGCAAACGCCTCCCCCAGATCTACGCCGAGGATTTTTTCGGGATCGAGCTTCCTTTCCTCCGGCGTAAACTGATAGGTCAGCAGCAGGAACCACTTCCGCTTGTCGTACACCAGCTGACATTGTCCGAGGCTATACTGACCATCCAGAACCTTCGACAGAATGCTCTCCTGCGTCCTGTCGCACACCATCACCTTGAAGCGTACGCGGGAATCCAGATTCGTTCTCTTCTGATATTCCCGCGAAAACATGGTTAGCAGTACCTCCGCGTTATGGACATCACCGGTTAGCCTGATGCCGTCCTTGTTATGCAGAAGCACGGGCTGATCCCGTTTATAGGATGGCACGGATTCCTTTCCTTTTTCGATATTGAAACGGGATGCCTTGTACCGCTTGGCAGCCTTCCGCACTACCGCAATCACCATCGCCGAGGACAGGTCGGCATACTCGTCCCGAAGATGATGATAGATGTAGTTGTCAAGGGTGCAGCCGAGCTCCTTCTTTTCATCCAGCTTCTCCCCTGTCAGCCGGAGATGATCCCTGCACCGGCAGTCCCACTGGAAATACGCCTGAATGGTTTTGTTCAGCAGCTCCTGCGTCTGGCTGATGACGTTCCAGACAGCATGCTGCATCTCATAGAAGCCGCCACAGCCTTCCACATAGCGCAGCTCGTACTTCATCACCTTGGACAACTGCTTCCCGGCCATCGCCTTCACCTCCTCTCTTCCATTTTCCCTTGCCGCCTCGTCACGGCACCAGCTCCGACGATTCCTCCTGGGGCTCCTGCGGGGCGGTTTCGGGGAGGGGCGGGAGGTCGTCCAGGGTGCTGATGCCGAAGTGCTGGAGGAACGCGTCCGTGGTGCCGTAGAGAATCGGGCGGCCCAGGGCGTCCTTGCGGCCTACCTCCATGATGAGGCCCTTGTTCACCAGCGACTGCACCGAGTAGTCACACTTCACGCCGCGCACCTGCTCGATCTCCGCACGGGTGACCGGCTGACGGTAGGCGACCACCGCCAGCGTCTCCATCACCGCCTGGCTCAGGGACTGCTTCTGCACGGGCTGCAGCAGATGCACCACGTCCGGCGCGTACAGCGGGCGCGTCGCCAGCTGCACCTGATGCCCGAAGCGCCGCAGCATCACCCCGCGCTGGGCGAAGTCATACTCGTCCCGCAGCTCCGTCAGGCAGTTCTCCAGCTCCGGCAGGGTCACCTGCAGCGCCTTCGCCAGCTCCTCCACGCGCACGGGCTCCCCCGCCACGTACAGCACCGCCTCCACGCGGCCCTTCAGGTTGCCGCCGGTCTCCCGCAGCTCCTCCTCCGGCTCCGGGGGTGTCTCCATCTCCGGGGGCATCACCGGCTCCATCTGCTCCGGCTTATCGGTCATGCGTTTCCCTCCCCTTCCTCCGGCGTGTCCTCGCGCCTGCCGGGAAGCAGCACGATGTCGCCATAGTTTCCTTCCTGCTCGCAGTGCGTCTCGCCCAGCTTCAGCAGCTCCAGCAGCGCCAGGAAGAGCGTCACGACCTCCTCCTTCGTGGGCGCCTGGCTGAAGGCGTCCTCAAAGCGCATCCGGCCCCGCTTCTTCAGGTCGCGCAGCAGCAGCAGCATACACTCCTGCACGTTGTGCTCGTCCCGGTGGATGTCACGGGGCGCATAGTGGTTGACCTCCTGCTCCTCCTCCGCCGCCGGCTTCCGCGCCCAGATGCGCAGAAACGCCTCCGTCAGCCCCTCCAGCGTCAGGCCCACCAGCTCCGTCTCCTGCGGGGGCAGCGGGAACTCGTCGGGCAGCTTGGTGAACAGCTCCCGGGCCGCTTCCTCAAAGGCGCGCATCTCCTGCGCCGTCTCCCGGAAGCGCTTGTATTCCTCCAGCTGCCGGATCAGCGCCTGCTCCGGGTCCTCCTCACCCTCCTCCAGCTCCGGCGGGCGCGGCAGCACCGCCCGGCTCTTGATCTCCAGCAGCGTCGCCGCCATGACCAGAAAGTCCGTGGCGTCGTCCATGTCCAGATCCTCCGCGCCGGACACCGATTCGATATACTGGTCGGTGATCTCGCTGACGAAGATGTCCCGGATGTCCACCTTCGCCTTGCTGATCAGGTGCAGCAGCAGGTCCAGCGGGCCGTCAAAGTCCTTCAGTCGAAACGTCATGGGCATGGGCGGCACCTCACGGAATCATGCGGTAGAACAGGTTCAGCACCGCGCTGTAGATCGCCGAGTGCAGGCTGCCCAGCAGGTTCGACAGCACCCCCGTCAGGCAGACGACGATCAGGATGATCTGCATGACCTGGAACTGCTGATGGTTCAGCTGCAGCCGGCCCTTCAGCAGCGTGTCGTTCACCAGATGATAGCCGTCCAGCGGCGGAATCGGCAGCAGGTTGAACAGCGCCAGGGACAGGTTGATGGACGAGAGCAGATAGACAAAGTTGTACACGTACTGCATAAACGCCGAGTAGCGCACATGGTTCTGAATCGCCACCAGCAGCGCCGTGGACAGCAGGAACAGCGTCAGGTTCATCAGGATGCCCGCGATGGACACCAGGAAGTCATCCCGGCGGTAGTTGCGGAAGTTGCGCGGATTCACCGGCACCGGCTTCGCCCAGCCGATGCCGAACACCACCATGCACAGCGTGCCCACCGGATCCAGATGATGGGCGGGATTCAGCGAGAGCCGCCCCATCATCTTCGCCGTCGGGTCGCCGCAGCGGTAGGCCACGAAGCCATGGGCCCACTCGTGCAGAATCAGCGCGATGAGAATCGCCGCGGCGAAGGACAGGATGTAGATCGTGCCGCCCACCGGGTCGGTGCGGAGCAGGGACAGCATGTACTGGAATCTCGTGAACATGGATGCACCTCCGTCAGTCAGTCAGGGTCAGCGTGCCCGCCGAGGCGTCCATCCGGTAGCGCCGACCCAGGCACAGGGTCACTTTCTCTTTCAGATGCCCGCACTGCAGGTTGCCCATCACGGGCACGGGCAGCTTCTGCGTCAGCTGCGAGAGCACCTCCTCCAGGGTGAAGCTGTCCGCGTACTCCCCGGTGATGTCCGCAAAGCGGCCCAGCACGATGCCGGCGCAGTCCGTCAGCTTGCCGGCGTGGTAGAGCTGCTGGAGGTAGCGGTCGATGGCGTAGACGTGCTCGCCCACATCCTCCAGAAACAGCAGCTTGCCCCGCACGTCCAGATCGTAGGGCGTGCCCGTGGAGGAGGTCAGCAGGCACAGGTTGCCGCCCACCAGCTGCCCCTCCGCCACGCCGGGGCGCAGGCAGGTCATGGGCGCGCCGTCCGGGTTGACGACCGCCCGGTCAGGCTGGCCCGAGACCGCGTGGAGCAGGCTGTCCAGGCTGGGGCCGTCGAAGCGGTCGGTTTTGGGCATGGGGCCGTGGAAGGTGCACAGGTGGCAGCGCTCGTGCAGCACGGTGTGCAGCGTGGTGATGTCGCTGTAGCCGATGAACGCCTTGGGATGGGCCGCGATCATGTCCCAGTCGATCAGGTCGAGCAGGCGGATGCAGCCGTAGCCGCCCTTCACGCACCACACCCCGTCCACCGTGTCGTCCGCGAAGGCGCGGTTCATGGCCCCGGCCCGCTCCTCGTCCGTGCCGGACAGGTAGCCCCACTGGGCAAAGGCCGTGTCGTCCAGGCGGACGCGGAAGCCCAGGGCCTCCAGCTTGCGCATGCTCTCGCGCACCAGCGCCTCCCGGTTGTCGTCATGCACACAGCCGGAGACGCCGATGACCGCGATGGTGTCGCCCGGGTGAAGCGGCTTTGGAATCTGCATCCGCATGCTCGTCACCTCACAGGCAGAAGTGGATGAAGGTCAGGGCGTCCATCCAGCTGTCGCAGGCGAAGCGCACGGTGCGGTCGCTCACCTGCTTCGCGCCGGGGTACCAGCTGTTGGCCCGGGCATCGAAGTGCTGGCGGTACATGATCTCCACCTCGTAGTGCCCGTCTTTGGGCGTGGGGAACAGGCAGGCCGAACCGTCCAGCGCCATGGCGCGCTCCGCGCCCTCCCGGATGCGGCGCACCGCCTCCCCGGGCATGATGGAGATGCTGCCGTTGCCCACGCCATGGGACACGGGCACCGTGACCGCCTGGGGCACCTTTGTGTGGAACCACTCGCAGAGCATCTCGTCGCCCGCCGCCAGCAGCACCGGCACGCCGAACATGGCGGCGGTCAGGCTGTTCATCATCAGCTCGGAGCAGACCTCGCCGTTGACCGTGATATAAACGTTGCGGGTGTTCATGGTGTGGCTCAGCGGGTTGCCGCTCCAGCCGCAGGCGGAGTGGTAGCCGGTGAACATGGCACCGGAGAAGGTCGCGTCCAGACCGCTCATCATACCGTAGGGATCGCGGCCCCAGCCCCGGAAGATGCGCACCCGGTCGGTGTCCGGCAGCATGCCGGGGCGGATGTTGCGGGCGGTGTTGTGGGCATCGCGGACGAGAATCGACGCCGCGCCCCCAGCCAGCGCACCCTCGCAGGCGGCGGCGACCTCGCGGCTCATCTGATCCGCAAAGGCGGCGTACTCGCTCTTTTCGGGCATGGTCTCGTCCCAGTGGGCGATTCCGCAGGTGCCCTCGATGTCCGATGAGATAAACAGCTTTCTCTCCATGGAAAATCACTCCTTCTTCAGCAGTTCCAGCACGGCTTCGCACTGCAGCGCCACGCCCGGCAGCAGCACGTCCTCATCCACATGGAAGGTGGGCGTGTGCAGCGCGGTGCCGATGCCGCTGCCTATATCATAATACACACCGGGCGTATGGTCAAGGAAATAGCAGAAGCTCTCCACCCCAAGGCTCGGGGCCTCCCGGCGGACGACCCTGTCCTCGCCCAGCAGCGCCGACGCGCAGCGCTCGATGCGGGCGTAGGCTGCGTCATCATTGTACACCGCGCCGTAGCTGGGGCGGATGTCCCACACCGCCTCGCCGCCCATGCCCCGGGCGATGCCCTCCGCCACCTGGCGCATCCGCTGCTGCAGGTCACGCCGGGTTTTGTCCGACAGGGTGCGCAGGGTGCCCCGCAGGCGCACCTCGCCGCAGACGATGTTGTTCGCCTGACCGCCCTCGATGGTGCCCATGGTCAGCACCGCCGGGTCGAAGGGCGAGATCGTGCGGCTGACCAGCGACTGGAGCGCGGTGATGATGTGCGCCGCGATGAGAATCGCGTCCACGCCGCTCTCCGGGTAGGCGCCGTGGCAGCTTTTGCCCCGGACGGTCAGATACAGGTCGTCGCTGGCGCCGGACACATAGCCCGGCTTCGCGAAGAACGTGCCTGCCGCGTACCGGGGGTTCACATGCTGCCCGATCACGCAGTCCACCGCGGGGTTCTCCATGCAGCCCTGCGCGACCATCCACTTCCCGCCGCCCATGGTCTCCTCCTGCGGCTCAAAGAGCCACTTCACCGTGCCCTGCCACCGGCTCCGGTTTTGGCTGAACCACAGCGCGGAGCCCAGCGCCAGCGCCATGTGCACATCGTGTCCGCAGGCGTGCATCACGCCGGGGCAGGTGCTGGCAAAGGGCAGGGCGGTGTCCGCCTCGGTGACGGGCAGCGCGTCCATGTCCGCCCGGATGGCGATGCAGCGGCCCTCGCCGTTGTGAAGCACACCCATCACCGCGTTGCAGCCCTCGAAGGTCACCGCGGGGATGCCCATCTCCTGAAGGCGCTCCAGCACAAAGCGGCGGGTCTCCGTCTCCGCGCCGCTCAGCTCGGGGTGGGCGTGCAGATGGTGCCGCCAGGCCGTCACCCGGGGCAGGATGTCCGACAGCTCCCGCTGCCATTCGGCTTGCGTCATGTGAAATCCCTTCTTTCGTCCAGCAGGCTGTCCAGCACGGTCACGACGCGGCCCTGCTCCCGGTACACGCGCACCGGGCGCCGGGACAGAATCGAGATGCACTCGTTGCGGTTGGTATGGCACCAGTCGGCGTAGGTCATGTAGGAGATGCCGCCGCCCAGCAGCACCGCGTCATCCCCCGGGGTCACGCCGGGGATGTCCGTCACGTCCACCATCATCTGATCCATGCACACCAGCCCCACCACCGGCGCCAGCTGACCATGGAGCAGCACCTTGCCTGCGCCGTTGGACAGGTGGCGGGGGTAGCCGTCGCCGTAGCCCACGCAGAGGGTGGCGATGCGGCTGTCCCGGGTCAGGATCATGTCGTCGCCGTAGCCCACGATCTCCCCGGCGGGCACCTCGTGCACCTGGGCCACCTGCGTGTGGAAGGTCAGCGTCTCCAGGCACTGGTAGGGCATGTGCTCCGACCGGGCCGGGCGCACGCCGAACAGCAGCGCCCCCACCCGAACCCGGCTGTGGTGCCACGCCGGATAGCGCACCAGACCGATGCTGTCACAGATGTGCACGTCCTCGATGGTCACGCCCCGCGCCGCAAGCAGGCGGTGCATGGTCATCAGGCTGTCGTGCTGCATGGTGTCCCGCGCTTCGGTAATCAGCCCCAGGTGGCTGTAGAGGCCCGCCACGCGCAGGTGGGGCACCTCGGGCAGGGCGCGGGCGATGGCGTCCGCCGCCGCCCCGGTGCAGTCAAAGCCCAGGCGGTGAAAGCCCGTGTTCACCTTCAGGTGCACTTCCGCCGGGCGATGCGCCGCTGCGGCTGCCGCGTCGATGGCGCGCAGGTCGTCCGTGGAGGCCGCCGTCAGGGTCACGCCCTGCGCGATGCAGTCCTCCAGCCGATCCGCGTCGCACAGGCCCATCACCAGCATCTCGCCCGTGATGCCCGCCCGCCGCAGCTCCAGCGCCTCCCGGGCGCAGCTGACCGCAAAGGACGCGCAGCCTGCCTCCTGCAGCGCCTGGGCCACCCGCACCGCCCCGTGCCCGTAGGCATTGGACTTCACCACGCAGGTCACCCGGGCCGCCGTCAGGGAGCAGGCTGTACGGTAGTTCGCCTTCAGCGCCGTCAGGTCAATCTCCAGCCAGGATCGTTTCGTAAAGGTTGGCTCCATCAAAGCATCGCTTCCTCTGTTGTCATGAATGGGGCGCCTCCCGCATAGGGTGCTATCACCACCATGGTGAAGGAGGCGGATTCCCTTGAGTGAAATGAACACGAACGGCGGCTTTACCACCACCCCCGAGCAGGATTTCGACACCGCTGCGTTTCAGGGCAGCATGCAGCAGGTGCTGCAGGAGAACGTGGGCAGCTACGTGCTGGTGGAGTTCCTGATCGGCACGGGCAACCTCGAAACCCGGCAGGGCATTCTCTACAGCGTGGCGTCCCAGTTCCTGGTGCTCTTTGACGACATCAACCTGCGCTACATCGTGTGCGACATCTTCGCGGTGAAGTTCGTCACCTTCCTGCTGGTGGGCTACCGCCCGGGACAGGTGCCCTCGGCGGCGCTTCTGCAGGAGGAGGAGGCCATCCGGCAGGAGGCGGCGAATCAGGGCAGCACCACCCAGGGCGTCCCCGAAAGCGACACCCGGGGCGACGCGGCACCGACCTTCGCCCGCGCCGCGGCCCCCGTCATGACCCCGTCCCAGGCCGCCTACACCTACGCGGTGCGCCGGGGGCCCGCCGCCCGACGGAATCAGTAGCTTTCACACCGGCGCAGCAGTCCGGCCTCGTCGATGACCTCGATGCCGAGGCTCTGCGCCTTGTCCAGCTTGGAGCCCGCCGCCTCGCCCGCCACGACGAAGGCGGTCTTTTTGCTGACCGCCGAGGCCGCCGTGCCGCCATGCCGCCGAATCAGCTCCTCCGCCTCCTTCCGGGACAGGGTGGGCAGGGTGCCCGTGACCACGATGCTCAGACCCGAGAACACGCCCGCCGCCCTTCCCTCGGACGCCCGGGGCTTA
>JAEDKS010000098.1 GCA_016295665.1 Clostridia bacterium | reverse complement strand
GTTCTGTATCGTTTTCAAGGTTCGGTGCCGTGCTGCTCTCGCAGGCGGCTTGTTTATAATACCATGATTCGAGTGCTTTGTCAAGCACTTTTTTTGATTTTTCTAAATTTCTTTTGAAACTCTGATTGCTTTGCTCTCCTTTCCTAATTTATTGGCATACCGCGTCTCCCGGGAAGGCAGGGCTGCGAAGCCTGTTCTCCGCAGCCCCGGGTCTCATTCCCCCCTTCTGTCGCGGAACAGCAGTGAGATGCACCACAGTCCCGCCGCGCCCACGAGGCAGTACACAATGCGGCTGATGACCGCACCCTGTCCGCCGAACAGCCATGCCACCAGGTCAAACTGGAACGCACCCACCAGCAGCCAGTTCACCGCACCGATGATGACCAGCAGCAAGGAAACCGTATCAAGCACCATGACAGAACCCCCTTTCAATGGATATGCACAGTCTATGCAGGCGCGCTGCGGGTTATGCGGAAACCGTCCAGTTTTTTTGCGATATTTTGAATAAATTGATTGCAAAATTCGCCAAAATACGCTACAATACTTGCAGCAGAATGGAAGGATAACGTTTTTTCGTTGCGGCCGTCCTTCCAGAATCACCCGCTCACGAGCGGTAAAGCATCGGAGGTCTTGCACCAATGAAGGAAAACAAGTGGATTCGCGGCGCAATACCGGCGCTGCTGCTGCACTGCAGCATCGGCACCGTCTATTGCTGAAGTGTGTTCTGCACGGACATCTCCAGGTACATCGGCTGGGACAAGGGCGCCGTGGAATGGGCCTTCTCCCTGGCGATCTTCTTCCTGGGCATGAGCGCTGCCTTCCTGGGCAACGTGGTGGAAAAGAACATCCACCGCTCCTCGCTCATCGCCTCCATCACCTTTGGCTGCGGCATGGTCGGCACCGGCCTGTGCATCTGGTACGGCGGCGCCCATCCCGGCAGTCTGCTGGCGCTGATTGGCATCTTCCTGTGCTACGGCTTCATCATGGGCATTGGTCTGGGCACCGGCTACCTGTCCCCCGTCAAGACCCTGATGCTCTGGTTCGCTGACCACAAGGGCCTTGCCACCGGTCTGGCGGTCGCGGGCTTCGGCGCCGCCAAGGCCATCGCCAGCCCCATCATGCAGGCCATCCTCGATTCCGACCCCGTGACCGGCGCCGGTCAGGGCAGCGGCGTGTGGAAGATGTTCATCATCATGGGCTGCGTGTACTTCGTGATGATGTTCGTGGGCCATCTGCTGCTGGCCAAGCCCTCCACCTGGCATGAGCCCCAGAAGCAGGAGAAGGGGGCCCGGGCCATCGACGTCATCAAGTCCAAGCCCGTCACCTTCGTGGGCATCTGGCTGATGTTCTACCTCAACATCACCTGCGGTCTGGCGCTGATCTCCCAGGAGAAGTCCATCTTCAACTGCATCGGGCTGGGCGCCTCCGTGGGCATCCTGTCCTCCGTGACCGCCGTCTTTAACGCGGGTGGACGCTTCGGCTTCTCCGCCTGGGCGGACTACATGAAGGACCGCAACACCGTCTACAAGATCATCTTCGCCCTGTCCATCGGCGCCACCGCGCTGGTGATCCTGACCCAGGGCATCGTCAACGGCGCCTCCAACGGCCTGCTGATGGTGCTGTGCCTCATCCTGCTGTTCATCGTGAACGCGGGCTACGGCGGCGGCTTCTCCAACGTGCCCACCCTGCTCTCCGACCACTACGGCATGGGCAACATCTCCGCCATCCACGGCATCACCCTGTCCGCGTGGGCCTTCGCGGGCCTCACCGGCAACCAGGTCGCCAACCTGATTGTGACCCATGTGGGCTCCTTCGATGCCAACGGCCTCAACCCCGTGGGCTATCAGGCGGTGCTGTACTTCACCCTGACGCTGTATATCATCGCCATGCTGTGCAGCCTGTTCCTGGTCAACCATAAGAAGAAGGCGTAAACCACCACGCCCGGGCCGTCCTCCGCGCAACGCGGGGGCGGCCTTTTTGTTGCGCATCTGCCGTCTTGCCCGCCGTCCAAGGCTGTGCTATAATGGATTTACCCAAGCAAAAGAGAGGAAGCAATACCGTGGGTCGAATCCAAGAGGCGCTCAAGCGGACACTCCGGAACGAAGGCATTCAGGGACTGCCCCGGCTGGGGCGGCGCGCACTGTACAAGCTGCTGCTCTGCCGCCGGGAGATTCAGCGCGATGACGCGGTCAGGCTGGACGGCGAGGCACGCTATCAGCTCTATCTCGCGCAGTCCGCGCCCACCGAAGCCGAGCGTGCCCGGCAGGCCGCCGCCGTTTTCCATCACCGGCTCTCCATTCTGATTCCCACCTGGAACACGGATCCCGTGCTGCTCCGGGCGCTGGCTGACTCCCTGCTGCAGCAGACCTGCGGGCAGTGGGAGGCATGCTTCTACGATGGCTGCTCCACCCGAGAGGAAACCCGGGCGCTGCTCACTCGTCTCGCCCAGGAGGACAGCCGCTTCCGGGTGGAATTGGGCGCGGAGAACCTGAACATCTCCGGCAACACCAACCTGGCGGCCCGCCTCGCCACCGGCGACTGGATTGCCCTGTGCGACCACGACGACCTGCTTGCCCCGGACGCGGTCTATCATGTGCTGACCGCAGCGGAGGGCGGCGCCGACTTCGTCTATTCCGACGAGGACAAGTGCTCCGCCCAGGGCGACAGCTTCTTCGAGCCGCACCTCAAGCCGGACTTCAGCCCGGAGGCCCTGCGGAGCGGCAACTACATCTGCCACCTGATGGCGATGGAGAAGGCCCTGTTCAACCGGGTGGGCGGCCTGCGCAGCTGCTGCGACGGCAGTCAGGATCACGACCTGGCGCTCAGAGCGACGGAGCAGGCCCGGCACATCGTCCACATTCCCCGGGTGCTCTATCACTGGCGGATGGTGGGCACCTCCTTCAGCCATCAGGCGGCGGAGCGCTGCGCGAAGGCCGCCGTGCGGGCGGTATCCGACCAGATTGCGCGGCTTGGACTGGACGCACAGGTGCGCATGGAGGAGCTGCAGCCCCGGATGGTCTACGCCGTGCCGAAGGACGTGACGCCCACCCTCGTGCTGTGGAAGCGGGATGCGGACTTTGCCCGCTGGCTCCGCCATCTGCTCCGGAAAACCGCCCTGCCCGTGGGCGATGTGATCGTCATCAGCCAGCAGCCCTGTGACCTGAGGCTGCGGGGCATCACGCTCCGCACCGCCCCCACCCCCGATGAGGCGGCGCGCATGGCTGCCGGGAGCCACCTCGTGTTCGTGGCGCAGGGGCTGCTGCCCGAATCGAAGGACTGGCTTCGGGAGCTACTCTCGCTGGCGGCACAGCCGAACGTGGCGCTGGTGGGCAGCAATATCCTTGACCGGAAGCAGTGCTACCTCCACGCGGGCTACGCGGTTGATGTGCCCGGAGGCGCGGTGCGCTATCAGGCGGGGCAGTGCCGCTGGGGCGCATGCTATCAGCTGCTCGACCGGAAGCTGCGGGAGGTGACGGGCGTGTCCTCCGGGCTGTGCGCCATCGGGCGGGACAGGTACCTCGCCCTGGGCGGCTTCGGCAGCTATGAGAGCGACCTGCGGGGCGCGGTGCTGGGCGTGAAGGCCCTGGGCGCGGGATACCGCTGTGTCATCACCCCCTATGCCGCCATGCGCTGTCGGGGAGACACCCCCTGCCTGACCGGCCCCGCGCCGGAGCGCGATCTCGCCCGCATGACCGCAGAGGTGGGCGCGCACCCCGTGGAGCACTACTACAGTCCCCTGCTGGAACGGACGCAGGGCAGCATGACCGTCAACACGGAAAGGACGCGGACAGCATGAACCGGAAGCTCAGCAAGATCTTTCTCCTGACCTTTGGCCTGATTGGCCTGGTGTTTCTCGCCCTCGGCCTCGGGTTTCTCTGGTACTACACCCATCAGACCTCCGACATGGTGACGATGAGCGGCTACATCACCGGCTTTGACTCCGATGGCGACCCGCTGGTCGTCTACATCGTGGACGGCGAGTCCTATACCGTGGAGGGCGGCATCAGCTCCACGAATCAGCACGTCGGCGACGAGTACAAGCTGTTCATTGATCCGGACGACCCCACCCGCGCCATGGACAGCACCTTTCTGGTGATGGGCATCGTATTCGCCGCCATGGGCGCCGTCTTTGCGCTGGCGGGCATCATCACCGCCGTCGCCCTGGGCAGCGCGGCGCGGAGCCGGGAGGCCCTGCTCGGGTACGGGCGGCGCGTCATCGCCACCGTGCTGTCCGTGGACGTGAACCGCTCCGTGAATCTGGGCAAGGTGCATCCCCTGCGCGTCACCGCCGAGTGCACCCATCCCCTGACCGGCACCACCGTCCACATCCGCAGCCACAACATCCTGAGCACCAACCTGCAGCCCGGTGACCGGGTCGAGGTGGCCTTCCATCCCTCCAACGAAAAGAAGTATGCCTTTGACCTGCCGGAGGAAGCGAACGCATGAGGTGCACCATCATCTGCGTGGGCAAAATGAAGGAAAAGCCCTACCGGGCCATGGCGGACGAATACCTGAAGCGCCTGTCCCGCTACGGGCGCTTTGAGGAGCTCGAGCTGCCCGACCTGCCGGAGCCGCAGGGCGCCTCCGCCGCGCTGGAGGCGCAGGTTCGGCAGCGGGAGGGCGAGAGCATCCTGGCCCACATCCGCCCCGGCGACTATGTGATCGCGCTGACCATCCCGGGGAAGCAGTACGACTCCCCGGCGCTGGCTGCGCACCTGCAGGAGCTGACCGTGCAGGGCGCGGGGTCGGTGGTGCTGGTCATCGGCGGCTCCCTGGGGCTCAGCGACGCGGTGATCGCCCGGGCAAACGAGCAGCTCTCCATGAGCAAAATGACCTTTCCCCACCAGCTGGCCCGGGTCATGCTGCTGGAGCAGCTGTACCGGTGCATGAAAATCACTTCCGGGGAGCGGTATCACAAATGAACGGGGAGTTCCCTGCCTCCGGAACGATAGAAATCTGTCAAACTTTCAGAAAATCCCCGTCAAAAGTGTGTTAGGCTCTTGCAAAATGCAGCGGAATTGATTACAATAGTACACGGGTAATTCCCGTGAAATCAAAGGAGGTAGATTCCAATGGCAGTCAAGGTTGCTATCAATGGTTTCGGCCGCATTGGCCGTCTTGCTTTCCGTCAGATGTTCGACGCTCCCGGCTATGAGATCGTCGCCATCAACGACCTGACCAGCCCCGCCATGCTGGCGCATCTGCTGAAGTACGACACCGCGCAGAAGGGCTTCTGCGGCGTGATCGGCGAGGACAAGCACACCGTTTCCGCCACCGAGGATTCCATCGTGGTGGACGGCAAGGAGATCAAGATCTACGCCGAGAAGGACGCCAAGAACGCTCCCTGGGGCGCTCTGGACGTGGACGTGGTGCTGGAGTGCACCGGCTTCTACTGCTCCAAGGACAAGAGCCAGGCGCACATCGACGCCGGCGCCAAGAAGGTCGTCATCTCTGCCCCCGCCGGCAAGGATCTGAAGACCATCGTGTACAGCGTGAACAACGACACCCTGACCCCCGAGGACAAGATCATCTCCGCCGCGTCCTGCACCACCAACTGCCTGGCTCCCATGGCCAAGGCCCTGAATGATGCCTATCCGATCCAGAGCGGCATCATGACCACCGTGCATGCCTACACCGGCGACCAGATGATCCTGGACGGCCCCCATCGCAAGGGCGACCTGCGTCGTGCCCGTGCCGGCGCCGCCAACATCGTGCCCAACTCCACCGGTGCTGCCAAGGCCATCGGCCTGGTCATCCCCGAGCTGAACGGCAAGCTGATCGGCTCCGCCCAGCGCGTGCCTGTGACCACCGGCTCCACCACCATCCTGGTGGCTGTCGTGAAGGGCAAGGACGTGACCGTGGACAGCATCAACGCCGCCATGAAGGCTCAGGTTTCCGAGTCCTTCGGCTACAACGACGAGCCCATCGTGTCCTCCGACGTGGTCGGCATGAAGTTCGGCTCCCTGTTCGACGCCACCCAGACCATGGTTGCCAAGCTGGATGACGAGACCTATCAGGTGCAGGTCGTGTCCTGGTACGACAACGAGAACTCCTACACCTCCCAGATGGTTCGCACCATCAAGTACTTCGCTGAGCTGAAGTAATTGATGCTGCCCATCGTCCGTCGGACATAAACCATTCGCCCCTTCTTCCCCTGCACCGCAGGTGGAAGAAGGGGTTTTTGTGCGCGCTCTGCCGGGGCGCATTCGGTCCTCCGGGAAAATCTTCCCGGCCCTTTACAAAAGGAGCTGTTTCCTTCGTCTATTGAGATGAAAGGAGGTGAGGCTGATGAACATCGCTTCGGCAACAGGCGACGTTCGTGAAGCCGAATTTGAGCAGCTGATGCGCACCTATGAAACGGAGGTTCTTCGTATCTGCTTCCTCTGCCTGGCTGACAGGGGCATGGCGGAGGATGCCCTGCAGGATACCTTCACCAAGGTGTGGCGCAGCATGGACAGGTTTGAGCAGCGCAACGACTGCTCCGTCAAGACATGGATCATGCGAATTGCGGTAAACACCTGCCGGGACTACAGGCGCTCCAGCTGGTTCAGGCACAGAAGCGCGACACGCTCTCTGGAGGATCTGCCGCCGGCGCTGACCCCCATCTCGCAGGATTCCCGTGAGCTCTTTCTTGATGTTCTGGGATTGCCCGAGAAATACAGGCATGTGATTCTGCTGTACCACTATCAGGGCATGACGGCAGAGGAGGTCGCCAGCGCGCTGGGAATCAGTCGGCCCACGGTCAGCCGTTGTCTGAAGAAGGCCTATGCCCTGCTTCGTTCTGAACAAGGAGAGGAGGATCGCATATGAACAGGGAAAGGATCAGACAGTGTCTCGACGAGAATCTCTCCGGACTGTATGTGACCGAAGGACGGCACCGGATGATGATGGATGAAATCACGGCGGGAGGCAGGCCCGTAAGGAAGAAGCGCTCTGCCGCCCTGGTTCTTCTGGCCGTGCTGCTCATCGCAGCCGGAACCGCCAAGGCCGCCGCGCTGTCAGGCGCTCTGTTGGAGAAAGCCATTGATATGGACGTGGAGCGCGGGCCGCTATCCACCTGGAGCCTCGATGAAAAGCTGGAATGGATTGATCTGCTCTCGGAAAACGGGTGGTCATTTCCCGTGGAGGAGCTAAGCGCCCTGCACGACGAACAGCTCCCGGAGGATGAGAAGGAGCAGCGGGCATCGCAGCTGATTGTCAGCACCTTCGGTCGCGAGGACGCCGTTTCCCATGTGGACATCATGGAGCGTCTCAAGGGGCCGATGTCAACCTGGTCTCTGGAGGACAAGGCCTGGTACAGCGATACCATCCAGTCGAAGGTGACGCTCCTTGATTCGTGGCGGGATGTTCTTCCCGAGGAGAGCGACATGACGAGAGAAGAAGCGGTTGAGCGCGCAAGGGAGGCGATTTTGTCAGCCCGGATGGTCACGCAGGATGCGCTGGAGAACCGGATGATCAATGTGTCCTTCTTCACGAATCAGGATCACGAGGAGCCGTGCTGGATGGTTTCATGGCAGACCGATCCATACGGGGCGTCCGGGCCGGAGTACACGGTTCTGATGACAAGAACCGGCGAGGTCATCGAGGACGCTGCGCTGGGGGTCTATACGCCCGTCCATGTGGCTGAGATGATGGCAGAGGATGAAAGCGGGACAGCCCCCCTGCTGCCGCAGACCCGCGAGGAACAGTGGTCTCTGGCGGAGAAGGCACAATGGCTTGGCGATGACAACGGCCTTCCTGCTGATGACGAAATCAGCGAGGAGACAGCCATCGCCCTCGCAAGGCAGGCACTGCAGGCGCAGGGCATTGACGTTCAGCAGTATGCGATTAGCGTGTGGTATAAGCTGTACGATCCCTATGCGGCAGATGATTCCCTGCAGTACCCAGCCTACGTTGTCTATTTTACCGATCACGCTGATGCGCCCCGGACGGTATATGGCATCATCATCGACCCCCAAACGGGAGACATCCAGAGATTCTACACGCCCTCGGATTCCCCGGGAAACGGCTGATCGGCATATACCTTTGCTTCTTTCCGATGAACGGACAAATAGAGTTCTTCCTGAACCGCCTGGGGTGTCATGCCGAGCACATAGGCGAGTTCGTCGCAAACGACCTTTTCCGCGATATTCAGATACTGAATATCCACCTCCATCAGCTTCTGGTTCCTGCCGGTCAAGCGCGCCTTGAGATACAGCGCCTTGAGCAGTCGGAGGGTTTGGAGCAGCTCGAAGGCATCAAGCATCGCCTGATAGCGCCCTGTCACCCCGGCTGTGCGGGAGGTTGACTCCGGATCTGGTTCAAGCAGCGCGAAACCGTTCAGGTAGGCCTCGGCCTGTTTTTTCCCGACGACAGGCCGCATGAGGGCCGCTGAGCTGATCGGAACATAGAGCGTGTCCCTGGGATTTCTGGCGTGTACTTCCTTCAGGGTGTAATAAAGCTGACGCCTCTCCCACACGAAGTCCGGTGTTCCGGTTTCCACAATGCGAAAGACGCCGCTTGCTTTGTAGACGACAACGTCGCCGGTACCAAACGTTTTTTCCATGCTCCTGGCCTCCCTTCCGATGAATCCTCATCAATCCGCAGGGGGTGCGCCCGACAATCCCCGATCCCCGGGCGCACCCGCCTGCTCCGGTCCATGGTCACGACCGCACAGCGCCCGACGATCACACAGTCCGCCTTTTCCGCCAGCTCCCTGAGAATCTGGTCGTGCTGCCTGTACACGTCATGCCAGTGCTGTTGCTGCTGGGCGTTCACGACGGTCGTGAAGGTGTGCCCGACACGAATGGGGAAGGGCGTTACCGGCTTGTGCTCCAGTATCTGGTGCACATACGCCTCGGAGAGCGCCGCGCGCTGTGCGATCTCCGTCACAATCTCCTGGTCGTAGTAGGCATAGCCCAACTCCTCGGCAAGCCGGCGTCCCAGCTCGCGTCCGCCGCTGCCGAATTCACGTCCGATGGTAATGATCCTGCTCATGA
>JAEDKS010000097.1 GCA_016295665.1 Clostridia bacterium | reverse complement strand
CCGCCTTCTTCGTGGGTCCGCGCATCGGTCATACACCTCCAAGCCATACGGGACGCCAGCCGAACAGCGCCTCCCACAGGGCGCCCAGCGACCAGTCCCAGATGATGTCCACGCGCCCGTCCTCCCCGGCACAGGCGGCCCGCAGGCTGCTCTCGGGATCCAGCAGCCCCCAGCAGTTGTGCCCCTGCGCCGCGCCCAGGCGCACCATCAGCGCCGGATATGTCCCGGCGGGCACCACCATGCCCTCCAGCATCCGGGCGTCGAAGGCGGCGATCTCCAGCGACACCGCCACCTCGCCGCCAAAGCCTGATGCGCGGGCCGCGTCCTGCGCCGCCGCCGTCAGCTCGGGCAGCAGCGCCCGGGCCGTGGGCAGGGTGGGCGCGTCCTCGGGGGCCAGGCGGGCGTAGGTCGAGCGCACCGCGTCCCACACGGGCTGCTTGAGGGCCTGCGCCGCCGCCTCGTCGCTCTCCGCGACCACGTGAAGCCGCAGCAGCTCCCCGCGCTTCAGCGCCGCCGCCCCGTCTCCGCCGGGCGCGCCCAGCAGGAAGTGCAGCATCGTCACCATCACCAGCAGCCTGAGCATGACCATCCCTCCTTGCTGCCCTCATTGTGCCCGCAGCGGTGGCAGGGTATGCAATTTTTTCATGCGGCCCCCGGCCCCAAAAGCGAAAAAGGGGGGCTCCGTCCCAAAATCGTGTCGAATTATGACTTTTTTGCGGGATTTATGAATGAAATGCCAAAAAACTCTTTACGTTTGTTGCGAAAAGTGGTATGATGGTGGTGAAATCACCACATTGTGGTGGTAAAGGACGGCTTTGACAGGAGGGAGAAAATGAATACGTATCGTTATAGCCCGCGGGGAAAGCAGCAGGACAGGAATGATGCCCCGAGAAGGGCGTTCCTGTGGCAGAACGTGGCGCTGCCCGTGGTGCTGATCGCGCTGGCGGTGGCGCTGGTGGTGGGCATCCCGTCCATGGGGTACCGGGATGAGACCAGGTCGCTGATCATCGCCCGGATGCAGTCCGAGTGCGACACCGCTGTCAACAGCACCAAGTACCTGAGCCGCACCGCCTCCACCAACTCCAACGCGCAGCTGGCGCTCATCCGCTCGAGCATCTACACCATGGACGTGATGAACGAGAGCTACGCCGCCCTGGAGGGCGGACGAACGCTGGTGGATCAGTCGGTGTTCACCAGCCTGTACAGCGTGCTGGACGGCTACTACAACAACCTGGCGCGGGGCAGCAACGTCACCGAATCCCTGACCACCCTGTCCCAGCAGCTGGACGCGCTGCACGTCACGGTGCTGGCGCTGAAGTGACGCGGCGGGGAATTGTAACAGTCCGAAAAAAATTTGTAGATTATGGATGGATTCGACCGGCTTCTCCGTCTATATGGTGAAGGGTATCGGAGATACCGGAAAGGATGGAAAGAGGACATGATGAAAAGATTGCTTTGCGCGCTGCTCTGTGCGGTGCTGGCCGTGAGCATGCTGCCCGCCGCGCTGGCGGAGAACGCGATGGTGCAGGTGGGGGACAGCGACAGCATCTACGTGCGCGAGATGCTCACCGTGGGGGACACGGTGTACATGCTGGTGAACGAGTACAGCGACGGCGACGGCATGTGCCTGTACAGCTGGAAGCCGGGGCAGGAGCAGGCGCTTCAGCTCGTGAAGAACCTGGCGGAGGTCTACGACGGCATGTCCGAGGAGGACCTGAACATGCTGCGGGAGAACGGGCAGGACGTGGAGCATGCCATCACGCTCCTGTTCACCGACGGCACCTCCCTGATGGCGATGAACTGCATCTCCGGGCTGATCTTCCGCATCGTGCCCGGCGAGGCGGGCGTCACCTATGAGGACATGGTCACGGTGGCGAACCTGAAGGCCTTTATCCGCGAGGAGGAGGACTACAGCTACTTCGCCACGCCCGAGCAGAGCCTCGTGGTGAACGGCACGCTGCTGTGCATGGTGCCGGACTACACCCCCGACTACGACAACTTCTACCGGCTGGTGCGGGTTGACCTGAAGGACGGCGCCACCGCCGAGAGCGCCGTGAAGGAAATCCGGGAGATCATCCCCTACAAGGACGGCAAGGCGCTGCTGCTGCAGCGGCAGACGAAGGACTACTACGACAACGACAAGAACAGCTTCCTGCCCTTCACCCTGGCGGTGTACGACGCGGACGCGGACACCGCGCAGAGCGTTGGCACGCTGGACGTGAACGAGTATCAGCTCCGCTGGACATGGTGCGATGCGCTGCAGGCCCCCGTGTGGGTGGATGGCGGGCGCATCATGGCGCTGGTGGATGACCTGAAGACCACGAAGCAGGTGGGCTTCCTGCCGGTGAACTCCGCGAACCGGATGGCGGTCATGGGCACCACCCTGGTCTGCGCCGACTATGACAAGACGCTGTATGTGCGGGACATGTCCCTGGACTTCAACCCGGAGGCGTCCCTGAACCTGTACGGGCTCTACAGCACCGATGCGCGGCTGCTGTTCAACAGCCGCTATCCCAACGTGCCGGTGTACGATGCAGAGGAGTACTACAGCGGTCTGGAGGCCATCGCCCAGGCCATGGTCACCGGCTCGGACAGCCTGGACATCCTGTGCATGTCCATCTCCTACTCCCAGTTCACGACCATGCTCCGCAAGGGCTACTGCGCCGACCTGTCCGCCTCCTCCGCGATCACCGACGCGGTGGGCCGCATGTACCCCGTGTTCCAGGAGGCGGTGAAGAACAAGAACGGCGCCATCTGCGCGGTGCCCATCAGCGCCTGGTCCTCCGGGTGGTATGTGAACCGGTACGTGATGGAGGATGTCGGGCTGACCATGGAGGATATGCCCACCAACTACATCGAGCTGTGTCAGTTCGTGACCCGGTGGAACGAGGAGTTCGCGGATGAGTACGACATGTACACCGTGTTCTCCACCAGCGGCGCGGACTACATGAAGAACAACCTGTTCGACTACATCCTGCGGGACTACATCAACTACTGTCAGGCGACCACCGGCAGCGTGCGCTTCAACACCGACCTGTTCCGCTCCCTGGTGGCGGCGGTGGAGAGCGTGGAGTGCCGGGACATCCGCCCCACCTATGAGGAGAGCGGTGACGGCATCTGGCGCGACTCCCTGCTGGACTACGGCTTCAGCGTGGTGGGCAACTTCCGGGCCAACGAGGACGAGTACTCCACCATGCTGCCCATGGCCCTGACCGCGGATACGGAGGTCATCAACACCGCCGACGTGGACGTGGTGTTCGTCAATCCCCGCAGCAAGCAGTTCGACCTGGCGCTGCGGTACGTGGAGTGCGTGCTGGAGACCGTGGAGAAGGAAAGCACCGGCTATGTGCTCTTTGCCGACAAGACCGAGCCGAGGATGAACGAGTACTACGAGACGGCGGTGAAGCAGATGGAGCGCGACATCGCCGAGCTTGAGGAGGCGATGAAGAACGCCGACGAGAGCGAGCGCCGGGAGTACGAGGAGGGCCTGGAGGCCCAGCGCGAGTGGCTGGAGGAGTACAAGGCGAAGTACCGCTACGACATCAGCCCCGAGGGCCTGGCGTACTACCAGACCGAGATCGTGCCCACCATCGCCGTGGGCAAGCAGACCTTCCTGAACGCGAGCAGCCGGGAGAGCGCCAACGCCGAGCTCCAGACGCTCATCAAGCGCTACAAGGAGGGGCAGATCAAGATTGACCAGTTCATCAAGGAGGCGGACAACAAGCTGACCATGATGGAGATGGAGGATCAATAAGCGCCAGGGGATTGGCTGGGCGGCCCGGTTTCGCGCCGGGCCGCCCTTTGTGCGCACGGGGAAGCGAAGGATGAGAAATGGATGAGAAAGAGGCGGAGCGTTTGCAATCGGGCCCGGGATGATGTATAATAAAAAAGTGGGAAATTTTTCACAGACGATGCAACAAAAGGCATCCGTCATCCGTCTATATGGAGGAAGTCCGAAAGAAAGGGGGCGCGTGACCGGCTGTGTTCCAGAAAAAGAAGATCGTCTGGCTGCTGCTGCTGCCGGGCATGGCGGGCATCCTGGCCTTCTATATCGTGCCGTTCGTCGGCGGGCTGTACTATTCGATGATGGACGGCTCCTTCGAGAACACCTTCGTGGGCTTTGAAAACTACGCCCGCATCCTGCAGAACAACATGTTTCTGGCGGGGCTGAAGAACACCTGGATTCTGTCGCTCATGTGCGCGCCGACCATCTGGCTGCTGGCCTTTCTGCTGGCGGCGATGCTCAAGACGCTGAAGGAGCGCTCCACCGCGTTCCGCAACATCCTGCTGCTGCCCTACCTGATGCCCTCCTCCGCGCTGCTCATCATCTGGCTGCTGATCTTCGACTACGGCGGCGTGGTGAACCGGCTGGTGGTGGCGCTGGGGTTCGACCGGGTGCTGTGGCTGGAGGGCAGCGCGCTGCGGGTGCCCATCGTGCTGCTGTACATCTGGAAGAACCTGGGCTTCTCGGTGGTGCTGTTCTCCTCGGCGCTGTCGGCGGTGCATCCGTCGCTGTACGAGTTCGCGTCGCTGGAGGGCGCGGGCTGGTGGACGCAGGCCTTCCGCATCACCCTGCCCCAGATTCTCCCCACCGCGTTCCTGGTGTTCGTGCTGGCCTGGGTCAACGCCTTCAAAATCTTCAAGGAGGCGTACTTCATCGGCGGTGACTATCCCGCCGCGGAAATCTACACCCTCCAGCACTTCATGAACAACAAGTTCGCCAAGCTGGACTATCAGGACGTGACCACCGCCGCGTACCTGTTCGCACTGGGCGTCATCGCGCTGTTCGCACTGATGTACGCCAGCAAGGCGGTGCGTGCCCCGGAAACCTGATGCGCCGGGGTGAAACCACGAGGAAAGGAGCGGATGAAGCATGGCGCGCAGACGTCGCCGCAGGCTGGGACAAATGACCTTCGGCGGGAAAATCAGCCTTGTGCTGCTGCTGCTCTTATCAGCCGTCATTCTCATCCCCATCGTATTCACCTTCCTGTACTCCTTCTTCCCCAAGGGCGAGATGACGGCGTACCTGGCGAAGCGGGGCAGCTACGAGGACACCTGGCTGGAGGTGCTGTATGCTCCCGCCATGTTCTCCCTGCGGCAGTACTACAAGATTTTCATTGAGGATCCCACCTACCTGCAGCTGTTCTGCAACTCCGCCCTGTACACCGGCGCCATCCTGCTGGGGCAGGCGCTCATCATTCCGCTGACGGCCTACGCGCTGTCGCGGTTCAAATTCCACGGGCGGGACGCGATCTTCTTCCTCATCATGCTGCTGATGATTCTGCCCTTCCAGGTGACCATGGCCCCCTCGGTGATGATGCTCCGGTGGCTGGGGCTGATGGACACGGTCTGGGCGGTGATCCTGCCCATGTGCTTCTCGCCGTTCTACATCTTCCTCCTGCGGCAGTTCATGGTGTCCATTCCCAACGAGCTGCTGGAGGCGGGCATGGTGGACGGCGTGGGGCCGGTGCGTGGCTTCATCCATGTGATTCTGCCGGTGTGCAAGCCCATTCTGGGCGCGGCGGCGGCCCTGTCCTTCGCGGACTGCTGGAACATGGTGGAGCAGCCCATGGTCTACCTGGCCAACAAGAGCAGCCTGTGGCCCCTGTCGGTGATGTTCAACAAGATTTCCACCGAGGGCGCCGACGTGGCCTTTGCCGGCGCGGCGCTGTATATTCTGCCGGCGCTGTTCATCTATCTGTACTTCCAGGAGGACATCGTCGCCGGCATCCAGCTGAGCGAACTGAAATAAGGATGGTGGCTGAAGGATGAGGTTCAAGAGGTTTGCCCTGCGGGGGCTGGTGATTCTGGCGGTGACGGTGGCGCTGTGCATGTTCTTTGCGCGGACGGTGCAGACCATCACCACGCCCAAGGTGAAGCTGGTCACGCCCCAGAACGGGCGGCTGGAGGTGAAGATGAACTTCCAGGGCCAGGTGTACTTCCCCAAGACCGAGGAGTTCACCGTGAAGGAGGCCGCCCAGACGAACGCGAAGGTCAAGGCGGTCTATGTCAGCGAGGGCCACTGGGTCAGCGCGGGCGACATCATCTTCACCACCGAGTGCACCAGCTACGAGGAGGACATGAAGAAGCTGCAGGACGAGTACGACGAGAAGAACAAGTCGCTGCTCGACCTGGACATTGCCAACCGCTCCATGAGCCGGGAGAGCCGGCAGAACGAGCTCTACGACGCGATGCTCTCGGCCCAGGACGCGCTGGCGAAGCAGACCACCCAGGCCCGGGTCACGGCGCTGAACAACGGCATCACCCTGACCGGGGACGTGAGCGACTGGAGCAAGCAGCTGGCGGCCCAGAGCGGCGACGTGCCCGCGGAGGTGGTGGAGGCGGTGGAGCGCACCGTCGCCGCCAGCGGCGTGTTCCAGGCGGCCCAGGAGGAGTACCTCGCCATTCTGGAAAACAAGAAGCTGAAGGTCAAGGACGATGTGTTCAAGTACATTCAGGACCGCAACGAGCTCATCCGCGCCATGGATGAGCTGACCGGGAAGATGGTGGAGCTGACGCTGTGCGTGGATGCCCTGAAGGAGGTGCGCGCCCCCCGGGACGGCTTCATCGTGTCGGTGAAGGTGACGGCGGGCGACACCTATGACGGCGTGCAGCCGGCCTTCGTGATGAACGCCGAGGAGGAGCAGCCCGTGCTGCGCGCCTCCCTGAGCGGCATCGACCGCACCATCGCCGATGAGACGAAGGCGGAAATCAAGAATGACTCCTATGGCACCACCCGCACCACCGTCCGCAAGACCGTGACCGAGAAGGACGGCAGCAAGTACCTCTACATCAACCTGCCCGAGGAGATGCTCGAAGCCGGGACGACCCAGCTGCGGCGCATCGTGTCCGCCGGGGGCGTGCAGGTGTCCATCACCTACCGCGCCAAGGAGGCCACCACCCTGATTCCCGCCAGCGCCGTGCGCAACGAGGGCGAGAACCAGAACTATGTGTTCCTGGTGCAGCGCAGCTACGGCGGGTTCATGAACGCCACCAGCATGAAGGTGGTCAAGACCAGCGTGACGGTGCTCGAGCGGAGCGACAGCTATGTCTCCGTGGCGGAGGATCTGAGCTATCAGCAGCTTGCCGACCGGGAGGACAGAACGCTGACCGACGGGCAGACGGTCATGGAATATGTGGACTGACGGACGAAGGAAGCGAACGGACATGAGGCGGGGAGGGATGCCGGCATGAAAACCATCTCAGGGAAGCAGGGGTTCATTCTGCTGGTGTGCGCGGCCCTGCTGGCGTGGTGCATGGTGCAGATCGGGGAGGTGGGGAACCACCTGCAGTACCTGATCGAGGCGCCGGCCATCACGGTGCCGGATGACAGCGGCGCGGGGCAGACCCGGCCCAACGGCGCCGTGGCGGAGCTGCTGGAATCCCTGCGCACATCCAGCGAGGAGTGGAACGGCATCATCAGCCGCTGGACGCTGGACGGCGTGGTGGAGCAGGCCACCGTTACCACGGAGGAGAGCGCCTGCAACGGACGACTGACCCTGCTGGGAGAGGGCGGACAGTGGCTGCACCCCATGCTGCTGCTCTACGGGCGCCTGTTCTACCCGGAGGAGCTGCAGCAGGGCACTCATGCCATCCTGCTGGACGAGCAGACGGCCCTGACCCTGTTCCGGGAGAGCGCCCCCATCGACCGGGAGGTGCAGGTGAACGGCGAGACCTTCCGGGTCATCGGCATCGTGCGCCACAGCAAGCGGGTGGGCGACCTGACGGACAGCGGTGCCTACATTCCGCTGGCGACCGCCTTTGACATGAGCCTGCAGCTGGATGCCCTGCTGGTGGAGGGGGAGCCCATCCCGGGCACCGGCGCCAGCGTGGCGTTCAAAACCACGGTCACGGGCTGGCAGAGTGGCGGCACCTTCATCGACCTGGGCAAGGAGAGCATGGGCGCGTGGCTCTGGCTACGGGTGCTGCTGTTCGTGGCGGGCATCCTGCTGGTGCTGCGGTTCATCGCGTGGCTGAACCACGGCGTCAGCTACTTCCACCGCCAGACGAAGGAGCGGCTGCAGCGTAGCTATGCCATCCGGCTCCTGCCCTGGATGACGGGACGGGTGCTGCTGCTGGTGCTGGGGTACGCGGGCGCCATCGGCGCGGCGGCGGTGCTGCTGCAGATGATGATCGAGCCGGTGTACACCTTCCCGGAGTGGGTGCCGGCGGTGCTGGTGGAGTGGTCGGACATCGCGCAGGCCTTCTGGAACGTGTGGCAGGGCGGCGCGGTCATGCGGGTGCTGCGGACGCCGGAGCTGATCCGGCTGCAGTTCCTGACGCTGCTGGTGGACGGCATGTCCGCCCTTGGCGGGGTGACGCTGGGCATGGTGTACGCCCGGTGGATCGGGTCGAGGCAGCGCATCGGCGAGAACCTGAAGGCGCTGTACCGGCAGGGCGTGTCGGTGGACTTCGTGTACACGGATCGACCGCTCGTCTATGCGGATTACGGCTACGCGCCCTGCGAGGGCGAGGCGCAGCTCCGCCACGGCAGGCGCACCCGGACGATGGTGCCCATGGTGCGCATCGTCAACGTGGTGCGCGCGCTGGAGCAGCTGCCGCCCTCGGCGCGGGACGGCGCCTTCGTCATGGAGGTGGAGGACGGGCAGGTTGACCGCAACTGCGGGCGATGGCTCATCACCTGCCGGGACGGGCGGACGACCATCGAGCCGGCGGAGCGGGACTGGGATCTGAAGCTGCCCGTGCAGACGCTGACGCGCATCATCTATGGCACCCAGACCTTCCAGGACTTCACGGAGACGAACGCCGGCTTCGACATGCGCATGCGCTCCCCGGCGATGGACGGACTGTTCAATCACCACCCCGGGCTGGAAATCCGGGCCCGGTAGAAAACGAACGATGGCAACGAATTTCCAGGAAAAGGTTCACCAAATGACGAACGACGCCCCGCATCAGCGAGGGCGGCGTTCGCTTTTTACAAAAGAATAACAAAAAATCGAAAAAAACTCAAAAAAACGCT
>JAEDKS010000096.1 GCA_016295665.1 Clostridia bacterium | reverse complement strand
TGCTCACCGACAGCCCCACCATCCGCGACGTCCTGCTGTTCCCCACGATGAAGCCCATGAGCAAGTGAGCGCCCCGCCCGGGCGCACAAAAAAGGGATCATCCCGGCAGCGCTGTGCCGCCGGGGATGATCCCCTTTTCACTTCTTCTCCGGAGCCGGGCCCCGGAGGGATGCGCGTCAGGCCTCCGCGACATCCGGTGGCCATGCTGCCCGGGCGCACCGGACAAGTTGATTCCCGGGGAGCGGTGTGCTATAATAGGGTGTCAGGCACCGGTCGGGCGCCATCCGTGCGCCACGGTGTCCGGGCCTGCGCGCCACGGGCGGACTTTGTTCACCGGCGGTTCATACAGGGTTCACGCAGGAACGATACACTGTTCCCAAACGATCAAACCCAAGCGATCAATCAAAGGATGAAAGGACGCTGCCCCATGAAAACACCCATCACCCTCAAGCGGCTGCAGCAGCACTGGCAGTACAACTGGTGGAAGTATGCGCTGCTGGTGTGCATTTCCCTCCTGGGCTGGAACCTGATTTACTCCATGACCGCCTATCGCCCGCCGCAGGAGAAGGTGGTGGACGTGTACATCTACGGCTACAGCATCGACGAGGGGCTGCAGGAATATCTGGACACCGTCCGGGCGGAGAAGATGTCGGACATGGAGCAGATGGACGCGGTGGTCATCACCCCGGATGAGACCTACGGCGGGATGGTGCTGTCCACCCGCTTTGCCGCCAACGAGGGCGAGGTGTACATCCTGCCCAAGACCTATTTCCAGAACTACGCCTCCCAGGGCTGGTTCCTGGAGCTGGAGGGCATGGAGGGTCTGGTGGAGAAGCTGGAGGGCGAGGGCGTGAACCTGGAGCGCTCCTGGCGCATGAACACCGAGACCAGCGAGCGTCACCTGTATGGCATCCCGCTGTCGGCGCTGCCCGGGTTGGCGGCGCATGTGGTCTGTGACGAGGAGGCGTGGGTGTGCCTGTCTGCGAGCGGGCGCAACGACGCGAACGCGTACAGGCTGCTGGAGCTGATGGTCAACGACCTGCTGACCGCCCCCGAGCCCGCCGTGGAGACGGAGGCGGCCCCCGCTGCGGCGGAGTAAAGGAGAAGCTATGCTGCATCACATTCTGGTGAAATGGAACGAGGGCGAGGATCGGGCGGCGCTGCTGGAAGCGGTGCGGGCGCTGTTCGCGGAGGCGACGGCGGTGCCCGGTGTCGGGGAGGTGCAGGTCATCCCCAACGTGATTCCGCGCCCCAACCGCTATGACCTGATGATCGTGCTGACGCTCCCGGCGGACGCGCTGCCCGGGTGGGACGCCAGCGAGCTGCACCGCCGCTGGAAGGCGGTCTATGGCGACCGCATCGCGTCCAAGGCCATCTTTGACTGCGAGGAAGGTGCGAAAACGTTGTAATTGGCTCTTTTCAAACGGCCTGAATTATGGTATGATAAAGGAAATCGAAAGCGGAGGCTGCCCTATGAGAATCCCGGGATGGTTCAAGGCACTGTTTGTCGTGATGATGCTCATCGTCTGCGGGACGGTGACCTGGTGGGCAGTGACGCAGTATGACCTGCACACGCAGGCTGCGGAGCTGGCGCTGAAGCTGGATACCAGCCGTCAGCGGGAGCGGAAGCAGCAGGTGGAGTATGACGAGGTGGTGGCGGCGCTGCCCGTGGCGCAGGAGAGCCTGGAGGCGCTCCGTCCGCAGGCGGACGAGGCCAGCGCCCGGGAGGCGGAGCTCCGGGAGCAGCGCAAGGCGCTGCGGGCCGAGGTGGCGGCGCTGGAGGAGCGCGTCGCCGGGCTGTCGGTGCCGGAGGAGGCGCTGAGCGAAGCGCTGACCGCACTGGATGCCCTGACGGAGCAGGCCGCCGCGCTGGAGGAGGCGCTGGCGGACATGTGCCGGGAGCAGGCCACCATCGAATCGCTTCTGACCTGGCAGGCCGGGGAATGAGAAGGAGGAACGCGACATGAAGGACGGGAACGAGAGGAAAACAAGCAGGGTACTGTGCATTGTGCTGGGTGTGGTGGTGGTGGTCGGACTGCTTCTGACCTTCTGCCTGGTGCGCAACAGCGAAGGCCTGCGGGCGGAGGTCGCGGCGCTGAAGGCGCAGCTGGAGGAGAGCATGACCGCCTGGCAGACTACCTCCGAGGAGAAGGAGGCGCTGCAGCAGGAGCTGAATGGCACCAACAACGCCATCCGTGAGGCGCAGCAGGTGCTGTCCGACGCCACCGCCAAGGCGGAGACCCTGGGCGCGCAGGTGGCGGAGCTGGAGCAGCAGCAGGCGGAGCTGACCGGAGAGGCGGCGCTGCTGGAGCAGCTGAACGCCTATGTGGCTGCCATGGAGCAGCTGCAGGATGCTACCGCACAGGCTGCATCTTTAGCCGAGACCCAGCTGTCGGATGCCCGCGCCCAGCTGAACCGCACCCGTGCGCAGCTGCTGCAGGCGCAGGAGCTGCTGGTGAAGCGCGGCAACGAGCTGGATGAGGTGAAGGCCTCTGCCCTGTCCGAGAACGAGGCCCTGGGCGAAGCGCTGACGGAGGCACAGACGCAGGCCGCGTCCCTGGAGCAGCTGCTGGCGGAAGCCCGCACCGCCCAGCGTGAGGCGCTGCAGATGCTGCGGATGCACTACGAGCAGAGCATCGCGGACGCGCAGGCGCAGCTGACCGCCAGCCCCGACGAGACCACCGCCGCCGCGCTGAAGGCCCGGGTGGAGAACCTGACCAAACAGATTGCCGAGCTGGACGCCCGGCTTGCGGAGCTGGAGTAAGATACCGGGGATGGGCAGGCAAGCAGGAAGCAAAAGGAAATCCGGCCAGGCGAGGGGGAGGGAACCCTTCGCCTGGCTTTTCCGTGGCGGTCAGCGACGAGGGCGGACGCGGCGCTGCGCCGCCCCCCCCCGCCGCCGAAAAAGAAACCAAAGAAAAACCCGTTCCCTCATTGACAGGAGCTGTCCGAAGTACTATCATATTTCCGTTTACAATCAACCGGGTAACAACGTGAAGCAAGTGGAGGCTGAAGGCTGTGAAGAAGATCGTAACGAAGTTCGGCGGCTCGTCCCTGGCGGACAGCGGGCAGTTCAAGAAGGTGCGGGATATTCTGGCGCTGGACGAGGCGCGGCGCTATGTGGTTCCCTCCGCGCCGGGCAAGCGGTTCAAGGAGGATACCAAGGTCACCGACCTGCTCTATCGCTGCCATGCCCAGGCGGCGAAGGGGGAGGACTTCCAGGAGACCTTCGACCAGCTGGCGGCGCGGTATATGGACATCGCCGAGGAGCTGGGGCTGAAGGTTGATCTGGGTGCGCAGCTGGACGAGATCAACGGGCGCATCGCCGGGGGCGCGTCCCGGGACTACTGCGCCAGCCGTGGCGAGTACCTGAACGGCCTGCTGCTGGCGGACTATCTGGGCTGGCGGTTCATGGACGCGGCGAAGGTCGTGTTCTTTGACGAGCGGGGCTTCTTTGACTCCGAAAAGACCAACGTGGTCATGATGGCCCTGCTGGCGGACGGCGTGCCCACGGTGGTGCCGGGCTTCTACGGCGCCATGCCCGACGGCAGCATCCGCACCTTCTCCCGGGGCGGCAGCGACATCACCGGCGCCATTGTGGCCCGGGCGGTGCGTGCGGACGCCTACGAGAACTGGACGGACGTGTCCGGCTTCCTGATGGCGGATCCCCGGATTGTGGAGAACCCCCGGGAGATCAGCGCCATCACCTACGCTGAGCTCCGCGAGCTGAGCTACATGGGCGCCTCCGTGCTGCACGAGGACGCCATGTTCCCGGTGCACAAGGTGGGCATCCCCACCATCATCCGCAACACCAACAACCCCCAGCATCCCGGCACGCTCATCAGCCTGGAGATTCCCTGCGACCGGAACGTGCCCATCATCACCGGCGTGGCGGGGCACAAGGGCTTCAGCGTCATCAGCGTGGAGAAGGCCATGATGAACAGCGAGCTGGGCTTCGGTCGCCGGGTGCTGCAGGTGCTGGAGGACTTCGGCATCTCCTTCGAGCACATGCCCTCGGGCATCGACAGCCTGTGCGTGGTGGTGCATCAGGACGAGCTGGCGCCCCACCGGGAGGAGGTCGTGCGCCGCATCGCCGACCTGACCCAGCCCGACAAGCTGCTCATCCATGACAACATGAGCGTCATCGCCACCGTGGGCCGGGGCATGGTCAACAACTGCGGCACCGCGGCCCGGCTGTTCTCTGCCATGAGCCGCGCCGGCATCAACGTCCGCATGATTGACCAGGGCTCCAGTGAGCTGTCCATCATCGTGGGCGTGGACGACGACGACTTCGAGGCCACCATCCGCGCCATCTACAACGAGTTCGTCGGCTGATGGACGCCCCCGCATGGAGCGGCTGACCCCCGCTCCGTGTTTTACGTTCCTCCGGCGTTTCCCCGGATTCCCACACAAAAGCTGAATCGGGAGGTCTTTTCCCATGGAGCTTACCCCCATCACCTATCTGATCGTGTGTCCCCTCATCATGCTGGCGGGCTTTGTGGACAGCGTGGCGGGCGGCGGCGGGCTCATCAGCCTGCCCGCCTACTACCTGGCGGGGCTGCCGCCCTATCTCGCGGCGGGCACCAACAAGCTGTCCGCGGGACTGGGCACCATCGCGGCATCCGGGCGCTACCTGTCCGGGGGCAAGGTGGCGGGCTGGGTGGCGCTGCTGGCGGCGCTGGGCGCGCTGCCCGGAAGCTGGCTGGGCACCACGGTGCAGCTGCACATACCGGAGAACGTGGTGCGGATCATGATGGTCTGCGTCATTCCGGTGGTGGCGGTGGTGGTGCTGGGGCGCAAGGGCGGTCTGGAGCGTCAGGTCACCCTGCCGAGGCGCACGGAGCTGCTACTGAGCCTGCTTATCGGTCTGGTCGTCGGCTTCTATGACGGGCTGGTGGGCCCGGGTACCGGCACCTTCCTGATTCTGCTGTTCACCCTGGTGCTGGGCATGGACACCGTTCGTGCCAGCGGCACCGCCAAGCTGGTGAACCTGGCCAGCAACGTGGCGGCCTTCATCACCTACGCCGTCGCGGGAGACGTGCTCTACGCCCTCGCCATCCCCGCCGCCGCCTGCGCCATCGTGGGCAACGTGCTGGGCGCGAACATGACCATGAAGCGCGGCACCGGCTTCATCCGTCGGATGCTGCTGGTGGTGCTTGCACTCCTACTTGCCAAAATGGTGTGGGATGTGGTATCATAAAGGGAGTACCCGCACCATCCGGTTCGGGCACGAAGCAACCATCCCCCGCGTGGAAGGAGTGTCCTGAATATGGCAGAGATCAGCTTGACGGTTCCCGGACGCAGCGAATACGCCATCGTGCTGCGCACCGCCCTGGGCGGCGTGGCGCTGGTGAAGGATCTGGGCGTGGATGCCCTGGACGATCTGCGCATGGCGGCGGACGAGGCCTGCGACTGCCTGCTGCATCAGGAGAAGCGCGTGAACAGCCTGCGCATGGAGGTCACCGACAACGGCAGCGACCTCACCGTCAGCCTGATTGCCGAACTGGGCGCCTGCGACGGGGTGGGCTGCGAGAACAACGTGGACATCTCCCGCGCCATTCTGGAGACGCTGGTGCCCCAGGTCGATTTCGGCACGGAGCCCTGCGGCTGCGTTTCGCGCATTGACATGACGATGCCCCGCACGGGCGTGTGAGGGCTGCGCCATGATGGACGATGTATTGGACCAGGTGCTGCGGGATTATGCCGTAGGGCATGACCCGGCCCTGCTGGAGCGGATCGTGGCGCAGTATCTGCCCCTGTGCCGCGCCGTGGCCCGGCGATACAGCGGGCGCGGCGTGGAAACGGAGGATCTGGAGCAGGTGGCCGCCATGGCGCTGGTGAAGGCCGCGCAGCGCTTCGACCCCGGGCGGGGCATCCGCTTCACCACCTTCGCCACCCACACGCTGGTGGGGGATGTGCGGAATTACCTGCGGGACAAGGGCAGCGCCATCCGCATGGGGCGGGATACCCGTACCCTGCTGACCCGGCTGAACCGGGAATCTGACCGCCTGACCCAGGAGAAGCAGCGGGAACCCACCCTGCGTGAGCTGGCGGACGCCATGGAGCTGACGCCGGACGCGCTGCTGGCCCTGCTCGATGAGCGGGAGCGCACCAGCGTGGTGTCCCTGAACCTGCTCACCGGCGAGGAGGAGGACGCCTCCGAGCTGGCGGAGTGCCTGGGCGGTACGGACGAGGGCTATGAGGCCGTGGAGCGCCGGGGCTTCTATGAGTGGGCGCTGAGCCAGATGACGCCCATGGAGCAGCGGCTGTGCGAGATGCGCTTCACCCGGCGCCTTGGGCAGCGGGAGGCCGCACGTCTGCTGGGCGTGAGCCAGATGCAGGTCAGCCGCATGGAGCGGCGCATGCTGGAGCGGCTGCGCGGGCTGATGAAGCGCGAGGACGAGCGCCCATAGCGTCCGGCGGGGAACGGGCGGAACAACGGCAGAACAACGAGTGAAGGAGCAGGCATGGAACAGGGCAAGCGACCGCTGCCGAAAAGACGGCTCAGCGGCTTTCAATGGATCGTGATCCTCTGTGCGGTGGGCTTTGCGGCCTGGTATCTGTACATCAGCTTCGCGCCCGCCGCGGCGACCTACGGCACGGTGGAGGCCGGCATGCTGGGCGCGTACTACACCGGTGACGCGCTGATTGTGCGCAACGAGACGCCCTTTGAGGCCGACGGTGTGACCAGCATCCGGTATACCGCCGAGGAGGGCAAGGTGTGCACCCGGGGTCTTGAGATCTGCAACGTGTTCTCCTCGGGCTATTCCACCAAGGAGATGACCACCCTGCAGGCCTACCGGGACGATCTGCGGGACTACGAGCTGTCGCTGCTGGAGCAGACCACCACCTTTGACGCCAAAATGGACCGGCTCAACAGCGATGTGCTGGCGGCGGCCCGGGAGGTGCGGGAGATCATCTTCGAGGGCGGCGGCGGACTGAGCAATCAGGAGACCATGGTCAAGCTGGCGCTGGACCGGCGGCAGCAGTACCTGCAGCAGAAGTACGCCACCGACCAGCGGCTGTCCCGCCTGGTGGATGACGAGAACGCCCAGCGGCAGCGCATCCAGAGCTGGACGAAGCAGTATGCCGCCACCTCGGAGGCCATCGTCAGCTTCTATTCCGACGGCTATGAGTACGGACTGAACATGACCAACTACCTGACCTTCACGCCGACGCAGGTGCGCGCCATGATCAACGGTCAGGTGCCGGAGCGCATCTCCCAGGTGACCTCCGCCAAGAGCAAGACCACCATCTACCGCACCGTGCAGGACGGCGAGTGGGCTGTGCTGATGCTGGTGCATGACACCAGCTGGAACCCGGTGGAGGGACAGACCTACGAGCTGCAGCTGGAGCGCTTCGAGAACACGCAGGTCACCGCTACCGTGGAGTCCTTCACCCGCTCCGGCGGCGAGCTGCTGGTGCGGCTGAAGGTGAACGCCGATGTGACCCCGGTGCTGTACATGCGCACCTGTCAGGTCACACTGGGCGACCGGATTGCCACCATGAAGGTGCCCTCCCGGGCGCTCTATGAGCAGAGCGGCATGACGGGCGTGGTGGTGGTCAACGGTGACAAGGAGAGCTTCATCCCCGTGAACGTGGTGTACGACGCCGGAAGCTACGCCTACATCACGGCGGTCACGCAGGGACTGCTGTTTGAGGGACAGACCGTGCTGCTGTTCTGACCCTCCGGCGGACAGGGGCGGACAGGGGCGGACAAGACCGGAAAGGAGTCCTGGTTTCAATGGATACCGTGCAGCTGGCGTCGCGGCTTCAGGCCATCCGCTCCGTGCTGGAGCAGGCCGCGCAGACGGGGGGCTATCCCGCCCCACGGCTCATCGCCGTCACCAAGAACCATCCGGTGGAGGAGATTCTCCCCCTGCGCGGACTGGGCGTGGAGGACATCGGGGAAAACCGCGTGCAGGAAACGGTCGCCAAGCTGCCTGCGCTGAGGGAAAATTTCCGAATCCACCTGATCGGACGGTTGCAATCCAACAAGGTCAAGTATATAATAGAGGACGTGGCTTCGATTCAGTCCGTGGATCGCTTGTCCCTGGCCCGGGAGATCGACCGGCAGGCCAACCGGGTGGGCCGGGTCGTACCGGTGCTTGTGCAGGTCAGCCCCGCAGGGGAGCCCCAGAAGGGCGGTCTGCCCCCGGAGGAACTGCGGGATTTCCTGAGACAGGTATCGGAGCTGGACGGGCTTCGGGTCAAGGGCCTGATGGCGATCATGCCCAACACGGAGGACGAGCCGTATCTGGACGGACTCTTTGCGGGCATGCGGCGCCTCTTTGAGCAGGTGCGCGCAGAGGGAATCGCGGGCATCGACATGGACGAGCTGAGCATGGGCATGTCCCATGATTATCTGCTGGCCGCCCGGCATGGGGCGACCATGGTGCGCATTGGCACCGCGCTGCTGGGGGCGCGCACAGCCCCGGCTGGCACAACGAGACAGGAGGACGCTTGAATGGCGCTGATGGAGAAGGCAAAGCAGCTACTGGACAGGGTGATTGCGGGCCCGGTGGAGGATGCGGGCGGACAGGTGCCGGTCACGCTGATGGAGACCGGTGAACGCCGTGGCTTCAAGCCCGCGCCCCCCGCCCGCCATGAGACTGCCCGGCAGGGTGCCGTGCAGGGCTTCCAGCAGGCGGGACAGACGGGCTTTCAGCAGGCGACGGCGCCTCAGGCGCAGGAGGCCGCGCCCCAGCCCGCCCCCGCCGCCTGGCAGACGGACTACCAGCAGTCCACTCCCTGGCAGCAGGAGGTGCCCTATGCCGCCGCCAGCCAGCCGCAGGAGGAGACTGCTACGCCCTGGTGGAAGGGCGTGGCGCAGCGCGTCAGGAGCCGCCGCAGGAGCGGAGGACAGGATGTGCAGGATGCCGTGATGGCGGAGGCGTATCAGCAGCCGGGGTATCAGGCGCAGCCTGCCGTGCAGATCGGGTATCAGGCACAGCCCGCGATGCAGACGGGTTACCAGGCGCAGCCTGC